>CAZERK010000360.1:0-4333 GCA_964514515.1 uncultured Planctomycetaceae bacterium | reverse complement strand
CGGCAACCGCACCCGCGCCGCAACGGGAGCAACGCCAACTCCCGCCGGCTCGTCAACTCTTGAAGGAGCGGCGTACATCATGCTCGACCAACACGTCATCCGAGAGAAGGCGATCCGTTTGGCCGTCCGCACAGGGATCGCGCCGGACCTGGATTTTGTCTGGACCACGCAGCGCAAGGAGACCGGGCGGGTTTGCTTCGGTTTGTTCGAGCCGACGTGCGATCCGTCCTGTTATTGGTACGATCGTTGTCGGGCGCTGGCCGCCGAACCGGTCGAACGCGCTGCCGAAGAAGACGCCCTGCCCACCGAGCGTCTGAGGTCGCGACCGGCTGAACCACGTCGTGATGCTCCCGCTCACAACGCCGAACGAGCCGGGCCGGCGCCCGCAGGTCCGCCTGATCGCTGGATGCCGGATTGGCTGGGCGATCGACGGGTTCCGGTCCGTCGCAAGCCGCCGCTATAATGCACCGCAAGATGGGCGGCGAACTCTTCCGCGAGATGAAGCGATACATCGAGTTCGACGACGCTGACGCCGAGGCGTTGGCGGCGTTGTTGAACCCCCTGGCGCCGATGCTGCCCGGCGTCGTCGACGAGTTCTACGCCGCCATCGAGCGCCATCCCGAGGCGAGGCGCTTCCTGACGGGCGGCCAGACGCAAATCAAGCAGCTCCGGCACACGTTGGCCGTTTGGCTGCGCGAACTCTTCTCCGGCAGCTACGACACGTACTACTACCGGCAGCGCTGCGAGATCGGCCGAGCGCACGTGCGGATCAGTCTGCCGCAACACCTCATGTTCACGGCGATGAACGTCGTTCGCCTCTCGCTCACGCAACGAATCAGCGAGTTGAAAGGCAGCAGCCCAAATCGGGAAATACGCGCCCTTCACAAGATCCTCGATCTTGAACTTGCGATCATGAACGAGACGTACCGCGACGCCTTCGTAAAGCGCGTCCAACAGAACGAGCACGCCGAGTACGAGCAACGCATCAGCGAGGCCCAGCACCTCGCCGCCATCGGCCAGTTGGCCGCCTCCTTGGCCCACGAGATCAAGAACCCGCTTGCGGGCATCAGCAGCGCCATCCAGGTCCTCGGTTCGGGGCTCGACGCGCGGCATCCGCACAAGGAGATCATCTCTGAAGCCCTCCGCCAGATTGACCGGCTCGACGCCGCCGTGAAGGACCTGCTCGTCTATGCTCGCCCGAAGCCGCCCCTGACCAAGCGACAGAGCATCGACGCCATCGTCCAACGCGTGCTGATTCTGCTCCGCGAGGAGCCGGACTTCCGCGGTGTCGAGATCCACTGCGAGGGCCTGGACGGCAACCACCAGGCGTTCGTCGACGAGCGCCAGATGCAGCAGGTTTTGACCAATCTCCTCCTGAACGCCGCGCAGGCCTGCGATGGCGTGGGCAGCATCACCTGCCGCATCAAATCCCTCCAGTCCAAGGTCCGCGTCCTCGTGGAAGACCGCGGCTGCGGCATGTCGCCGGACGTCATCGAGCGGGCCTTCGAGCCCTTCTACACAACCAAGGCCCGAGGCACGGGCCTGGGCCTTCCGATCTGCAAGCGCATCATCGAAGCCCACGGCGGTACAATCGAAATCCAGAGCTTCAGCGGGAAGGGAACCCGCGTCACGGTCGAGTTGCCGAGTTGATCATGGCCAAACCGAGAATACTCATCATCGAGGACGAGAAGCTGATTCGCTGGTCTCTGCGGCAACGCTTCGCCGAGGAAGGCTACATCGTTGACGACGCCGAGAATGCCGCCCAGGGGCTCGACAAGCTCTCCCGCGCGACCTACGCCCTCGTCATGCTCGACTACAAGCTCCCGGACATGTCCGGCCTGGACGTCCTCCGCCGCATCCGCGAAGACGACCAGGACATCGTCGTCCTCATCATGACGGCCTACAGCAGCGTCGAGAACGCCGTCGAGGCGATGCGCCTCGGGGCCTACGACTACGTGAGCAAGCCGTTCAAGATGGACGCGCTCATGGTGACGGTCAACAAGGCCCTCGAGACGACGCGGCTGAAGCGCGAAGTGCGCGATCTGCGCTCGCAGATGCAGCAGAAGTTCGGCTTCGACCGCATCCTGGGCCGTTGTCAGGCGATGCAGCGGCTCTTCGAGCTCATGCGGGACGTCGCTTCCAGCGGCTCCTCCACCGTCTTCCTCCGAGGCGAAAGCGGCACCGGCAAGGACCTCGTCGCCAAGGCGATCCATTACAATTCCGACCGCGCCCATCGCCCGTTCATGAACATCACCTGCACCGCGATCACCGAAGCGCTGCTCGAAAGCGAGCTCTTCGGCCACGAGCGCGGCGCGTTCACCGACGCCAAGCAACTCAAGAAGGGCCTGCTCGAACTGGCCAACGGCGGCACCGTCTTCCTCGATGAAGTCGGCGACATGCCGCCCGCATCACAAGCCAAGCTGCTCCGCTTCCTCGAGGAGAAGACGTTCCGTCGCGTCGGCGGCGTACAGGATATCGAGGTCGACGTCCGGGTCATCGCCGCGACCAACAAGGACGTCAACAAGCTCATCGAGGACGGCAAGTTCCGCGAGGACCTCTACTACCGCCTCAACATCATCCCGATCGACCTGCCGCCGCTTCGCGAGCGAGGCGACGACATCGTTCTCCTTGCGGAGTACTACATCGACGTGTTCAGCCGCGAGTTCCGACGCCCGTCCATGACCCTCTCCCAGCCAGCCGTCGAACGGCTCATGTCCTACACGTGGCCCGGCAACGTTCGCGAGCTGCGCAACACGATCGAACGGGCCGTCCTTCTCTGCAAGCAGCCCCCCATCGCCCCGGACGACCTTGTCGTCGGCCGCGGCGGCCGCGAGCACCAGCCCTACACGATCGACCTGCCGCCCAACGGCATCAGTCTCCAGACCGTCGAGGAGCAACTCGTCCGCCAGGCCCTCGCCCAAACGGGTGACAATCAGACCAAGGCCGCCAAGCTGCTCCACCTCTCCCGCGACCAACTCCGCTACCGCATGGAACGCTACGGCCTCCTCTGACACGCCGCTTCACAGCGTCAACGTCACAGCATCAACGAGCCCCGGACTTCAGCACGGGCGGCTCCGCGAACGGCGACACTCGCGCGTGTCCCACCCGCCTGGTTTCTCGCACGCGTTCGTTCATCGCGAGGCGTTGCAGTCCATGAGAGCCCTCGGCCTTGGCCGAGGGCTGGCAACCCGTGACCTCGGCCCCTGCGCTTGACGCAAGCAGCCAATTGGTTGCCCGTTCCGTCATACGTCGGCCGCAGGGGGCCGACGCTGCGTCTGCACCTCCGCACCGAGCGCCGAGCACGTACAACACCGGCGGCTCTCAATCGTAAGCGTCGCGCAGGCTCGCATCAGCCGTGCTTGGCGAGGTACTTGGCCACGCCGTCGGCGCTGGGCTTCATGGCCTCGTCGCCGGGGCGCCAGTTCGCCGGGCAGACCTCGCCGTGCTTCTCGAAATGCTGGAGCGCTTCGAGCATCCGCAGGGCCTCGTCCACGTTGCGGCCGAGCGGCAGGTCGTTGACCACGGCGTGGCGAATCTTGCCTTCCTTGTCGATGAGGAACAGGCCGCGCAGCGCCACCGACTCGTTGAACAGCACGCCGTAGGCCCGCGAGATGTTCTTGTTCAGGTCCGCCACCATCGGGAACTGAACGTTGCCCAGCCCACCCTGGTTGCGCAGCGTGTTCTTCCACGCCAGGTGCGTGAAGTGCGAGTCCACGGAGACCGAGAGCACCTCGCAGTTCCGCTCCTTGAACGCCGCGAGCTTCTTGTCAAACGCGATGATCTCCGACGGGCACACGAACGTGAAGTCCAGCGGATAGAAGAACAGGACTACGTACTTGCCTCGATAGGACGACAGCTTGATCTCCTTCACGCTGTTGTCCGCCATCACCGCCTGGGCCGCAAAATCCGGCGCTTCCTTCGTCACGAGATTGCACATGCTAAATAGCTCCTCTGGACGTTCCGCTTGGGTCTTCCGACCGAACGGGGGAGGATAGTCCGCGTCGACGGCGAATATCAACCTGTGCCGAAAGACCGCTAGTTGCTGATACACGCCGTCGCCCTCCGACCCGTCTGGCCGGGCCGTCCCGCCGTCCCCCGCCATCCGTTACAGAAGGGTTCGCAACTGTGCCGGCGGCGATTTAGAGTACGGGCGGCATCGGCGGGGCCTCCGAACGCCGGGCCGCTGGGAAACTTATGGGGATCGACCGAATCCGCAATTTCTCCATCATCGCGCACATCGACCACGGCAAGAGCACGCTCGCGGACCGTCTGCTCGTTCGCTGCGGCGCCGTCTCGCCGCGCGAATACCGGGATCAGTTCCTGGACGACATGG
>CAZERK010000359.1:0-4334 GCA_964514515.1 uncultured Planctomycetaceae bacterium | reverse complement strand
GCCATGAACACGGCTACCGGCGTGCTGCCCACATTGACGATGTCGTTCGGCTTCACGTAGAAGTCCGGCGCCTTGCCCGAGAAGATGGCGTCCAGATCCAACTGGATCATCTGCTCCTCGTCCGGACTGATGCGACGCACCAACTCGGCCCGGGCCGGCCACGCCAACGGACCAAAACCCCCGGCCGAAACGATCGCCTGCTTGACGGTGATCCGCCGCCCGGTCAACGAGTACGCCCCCGGCCGCGCCACGTTCCCGCCGAGATAAAACTCGCCCACGGCCCCCGCCGGCACGCTGATCACGTCGTACGGCCGAACCACGAGATTGTACCGCGCGTCCCCATCCATCAAATCTTCCACGGGAATCTCGATAATCCGAAGCGGCACGTTCATCTCTTGCGGCGCCTGCCCTTCCGGGGGCATCGCCTGGGCCGCAGGGCCGGTGGCGCCCCCGGGGCCTGTCTGAGGCACGCCTGCCACGGCGCCGCCGGGCTCACCTGCCGTCGCGGCAGCAGCCGCCGTCGACGTCGCCAGCGCCTGCTCTGGCGCCTCAGCCGCCGGCGCCTCGTCTTCACGCTGCTGCGTCACCCATTCCCGCCGCTCGCTATCCCAGTAAACGCTCGGCGCCTGCCGCGCAGGCTCGCCCTCGAGGATCTCAAGCTCATCGATGCTCGATTCCGGCGGCGGACTTTCTTGACGCGACGGGTCTTGCGACCACGCCGCCCCTCCTCGCGAAGCATCCGACAACACCAACGGCGTCACGGGTTCCTCGCCACCCGCTTCATCTGCAACTTCCGGAATATCCAACCCCAAATCTAACGACTCACGCGCCTCGTCGCCTGTCAACGCGCGCATAACGTAGATCTTCTCAATCTGCGGCGGAACACCGCCGGCCATCGCCAACGCCTCCATGAGGCGAACGTCAGGCCGTGTCAGCGGATACGCCCCGGGCCGCGCCACCTGGCCCAACACCGAGAACTGCATCGTCTGCGACTGGACGATCGTCACCTGCACATCCCCATCTTCGAGGATTTGCTCCTCCCGAAGCCGGGATTTGATCTCCAACTCCAACGCGCGCGGCGTCAGCCCGGCCACCTTGACCGGCCCCAAAACTGGCAGCGTCTCGAAGCCTGAATTCCCCGCGCGCAACTGGAGGCCCGTCGCCACGCCCGGTGTCAGCAACTCAAAGATGGAGACCGCGAGAATATCCCCCGGATTGATCCGCTCCTCCGCCATCCATGGCGCGAGGTCTTCCGCCTGAGGCTCCTCTGCGTCCTGCACGCCCGTCGGCTCTTCCAGGATACTGATCGACTCCCGAATCTCGTTGCTGACCGGCTTGTCGAAATTCCCAACCTGCGTCGGATCCAACAGTCCGTTCTTCAACCAATTCACGCTCTCTCCGGCTCGACAGCCAAACACGGCAGCGGATACCCACGCGACCATCAGGATCAGCCCGCCCACCACGGTCACCGGAGCACTCAATTCGCGCCCGGCTCCGTGAAACGACCCGATCCCAAGCCGCCACCTTCGCGCCGATTCCTTCGCAAACCATGGATCAAAGCGGAACACGTTGGCTCTCCTGACCGCGACAGAAACGCCGAAGCTCCCGACTCCTTGAAGCCTGTTATCGACACGTCGCACGACCGGTAACAGCCTTTCTGCGCCCTCCCTGCCGGCATTTGCGCACTACACGCATCCCGCCGATCCCGCGCAGATTCCGCGGAATCTGCCGCCGGGGCCGATAATCTCGCCCATGCTTAACCGACGCCTTTGACGTGCGGAGCTGCAAACACGACACCAATACTGCTGCGCCGTGTCCGCCTCCACGCGCTAGCCGCAGCTTCTGCGCTCCACGCCCGACGAGAACGCATCCTCCGGCCAACCGGCGTCTGTTTTCAGACGCCGCATCCCAGGGGCCGATACTCCGAGAAGCGACTCGGCCGGATGCACGCTTCCCCGCACGCGCGCCAAGGCCTTCTATCCGCACGCCGCGCGACGAACGAGGAGCAACACCGGCAATCGCCCGCCACGCCCGAAGGAGCCTGATGCTATGGAGATCGTCATCCTGGGAGCCGGCGGCCACGGACGCGTCGTCCTCGATATCCTCCTCCAGGCAAAAACACACAAACCTGTCGGCTTCCTTGACAACAACAAGGGCCTGCACGGCCGCCGCGTCGACGGGCTGCCCATCCTCGGCGGTCTTGAACGCCTCCCAGATCTCCAAGACCACGGCATCCGTGGCGCGATCGTCGCCATCGGCGACAACGGCGTGCGCCGAGCGATGGCCGACGTCCTCGACCAGGAAGGCTGCGCCCTGGTCAACGCCGTCCACCCATCCGCCCAACTCTCCACGACCGTCTCCACGGGCAAGGGCGTCGTCATGGCCGCCGGCGCACTCGTCTGCGCGCACTGCCAAGTCGGCGACTACAGCATCCTCAATACCGGCTGCATCATCGATCACGAATCCATGATCGGGACGTGCGCGCACATTTGCCCGGGCGTCCGACTCGCCGGCCACGTCACGATCGAGGCGGGCGCCTTCGTCGGTATCGGCGCGACGGTCGTTCAGAATATCCGCGTGGGATTCGACGCGGTCATCGGCGCCGGCTCGGTCGTGGTCAACGACGTCCAGCCCATGACCACGGTCGTCGGCGTCCCTGCCAAGGGCATCAAGGCGGCGCCGTCTGCCGCCGAGTTCTCATCCCTCCTCGCTCCGAGGCGCGACCCCTGCGACCCGATGACGGTGCCGCTCTAGAACTCATCCCCAAACCCATCCAAGCCGTCCCGATGAATCGGGATAAGGCGGCGGAGCGTTTCGCGACGAGAAAACCGCTTCCCGACGCGCACGACGCTGATCGAAGTGCGGTTTTGGGATGGCCTTGCCCTGTTGAAAACCCGTGGCGTTCCCGGCGCGCCGCGACGGCCGACGTGGAACATGAGGAACTCAGCGCATTGCGTGATCTCGTTCGTCGCTCTGCTCCCAATCCCGTGGGCTTTTCAACAGAGCAGGATGGTCTCCAATCTCCAACCCGTCCCACCGCTCCGGAGGTCCGTCGGGCGAACTCCAATAGAACCGGTGCGAGTCGTCGCCGAGCGGCTTGCGAAAACAAACCTCGATCGCCCAGACCGCTCCATCGCGAACGTCGACCAGCTCCACGGCGAAATCGTCCAGCTCGACGACATCGCCCGACCGGCGCGGCACACCGCGCGCCGTCCCCATCCGGCCCGAGAAGCTGCTCAACAGCGGCTCGTCCTTGCCCGAAATCCGCAGCCGATTGGGCGCCGCCGCTTCGACGCGTACGCCTGCGATGTCCGCGAGCGCCGACACGCGGATGTCTGCGCCGGCCTCGATGCGCGCCAACCGATCCTGCGCAAAGAGAACTTCGAAGTTGCGAGCGGTATTCAACAGAAAGACATGGTCGCCCCGCCGAAGGTCGCGCCCGAATCCGTCGACCATCACCCGCAGGTGTCCCTGCGCCTCCGCCTCCATGAAGCGCATCAAGCCATATGCCGTCGGAACCGCTGCCGCCTGCAGGCCGACAAACAACACGAGCGGCAGCCGTCTCAGCGCCGGCACGCCCTTCGCGCACGCATCGCGCGGCCGCGTCATCCAGCACGCGGCCAGGTACGCCAGCCCGATGCTAGGCAGTATCATCACGCGGTCATCCGGAACGGTACAAACAAGCAGCGGCAGGAAACTGCCTGCCAATAATGCCATGCTCGCGACACCTCGCTGCGCCCGATGCCGCCGCCAGAACATCCTTCCCAGCAGCACAAGACAAACCAAGCCCGCACCGCCAAAAACGTACGCGCCCGCCTGCCACCCAGGAAAGAACCAGAACAGAAACGGATTGAGCGGAACCAACCATGCCGTCATCAGCAGCACGGCCCGCCCGGGCAGCGCCGCCAGATAGGCTCCCGGCGCGTGCAGCGGATCGAGCATCGGCATCGCATTCGAACCGTAGCCGCCTGCCGCGTAGTATCCCAGCCAAGCAAGACCGCTCAGCCCGAGCAGTCCCGTCGCCAAAACTGCCCGAACCGCCCGCGGCGAAAACCCCGCGACGCCGATGCCTTCGACGACCGCCCTCTTGCCCGCACACTCACCGCCGACACCTTGCTTGGCAGCCCCTGCGCCGACGGAATCTGACCGATCCGAACGCCCCAGCAAGCCGCCCACCCTCATGCCGCCGCCGCGATCCAAACCCAACAAGAAGACCAACGGCCAGGCTGCGGCAGGCAAGGCTGACTCCTTCGTGAACAAGGCAACGATGTAGCAACCCCCCGCCCCGCGCCGCCCCCCCCGCCCCCGCGGCGCCGCGCGCCCCGCGCGCCCCC
>CAZERK010000358.1:0-4336 GCA_964514515.1 uncultured Planctomycetaceae bacterium | reverse complement strand
ACCATGACGACAATCCGATTGGCTTGCATGATCGTCGAGAAGCGGTGCGCGATGATGAGAGCCGTCCGGTCTTGGAGAAACCGCTCGACGGCATCGTGAATCTTCTGCTCGCTCTCGGAGTCGATCTGGCTGGTAGCCTCGTCAAAGATGAAAATGGGGGCGTTGCGGAGGATCGCTCGGGCGATAGCGATGCGCTGCTTCTGCCCGCCGGAGAGCGTCACGCCGTGCTCGCCGACGTAGGTATCGTAGCCCTGCGGTTTCTCGCGGATGAACTCGTCGGCGTAGGCGGCTTTGGCGGCCTCCATGACGCGGTCCGAGCCGTCGTCGAAGGGGTAGTTACGCTCGGGGTGGCGACGGCGAAGGACGATCCGCCGCAGCAGACGTTCATCGCCGTAGGCAATGTTGTTGGCGATCGTGTCCGCGAAGATGACCGTATCCTGCGTGATGAGGCTCATCTGCCGACGCAGCGAGGCGATGGAGTAGTCGCGAACGTCACGCCCGTCGAAGAGGATTCGTCCTTTCTCCGGCTCGTAGAACCGCATCAACAGAGCAAGTAGCGTCGTCTTGCCGGAGCCGTTGGGACCGACGAAAGCGATGCGCTCGCCGCGCCGGATGGTCAGGTTGACGTCGGCCAAGGCCGGCGTGTCGCCCGACGGATACGTGAACCAGACGCCGCGGAACTCGATCTGCTCTTCGAGGACGGGCATCGCCTTGCGCGTGGCATAAGCAGCGTGCTCGTCGGGCAGGTCGATCACCTCGAACACGCGATCGACCGCCGCGTTGGCCTGCTGGATGCGGTTGTAGAACGACGACATCTTGCGGACCGGATCGAACATCGCCGCCATGAAGGCCGCCAGCGTGGCGAACCGGGAGAACTCCATCTGTCGATCGAACATCAAGTTGGCGAAGTAGATGATCGCGGCGATGGCGACGACGTGCCCGAAGATCTCGAAGCCGGGGCTGGACAGGGCGTCCATGCGCTCGATCCGCATCTGCTGCCTGAGCATCTGTTGATCGACGGCGTGCAGATGCCGGCGCTCGTAGTTCTCCATCGTGTAGCCCTTGACGACGCGGATGCCGGTCAGGGCGCCTTCCAGAGAGGCGAGCATGCGACCGTAGCCCTCGAGCAGCCTGCGATTCGCCTTTCGGATGATCTTGCCGAACTGGCGGATGATCAGGGCGGCGATGGGAGCGGTCGTCACGGTGATCAGCGTGATGCGCCAGTCGATGACCATCGCGCCGACGAAAGCGAACACCGCCTTGAGCGGCTCGCGGAGGGACTTGGCGAAGACGAAGTTCAGCCCGCGATAAATCTCCTGGCTGTCCTGGAGAAAGCGGCTCATCAGGTCGCTGATGCCGCTGCTTTCGAACCGGGACAGCGGAAGGGCCAGGACGCGGCGGTACATCTGTCTGCGAACGGCGACGAGCGTTCGTCCCGCCGTCAGGGCGATCAAGTACTCGCTGAAGAAACGGCAGACGCCCCCGACGATGGCGATCGTGAACACGGTCGCCAGCACGAGCATCAGCGTCGTCATCCGCGCGCGAGGCGTCATCTCCTGGGGCAGCGCCGCGGCGGCGCGCAGGGCGTAGCGGTTAGCCGTCGAGATTGGGGCCGCGTGCAGCACGACGTCGCAAGCTTCGCCGGTCGTGCCGCGGATCAGCGAAAGCGTGACGGCCTGGCCGTCCGCCGCGTACGCCAACTTCTCGAACAGCGCCCGCGAACTGAGCGGCTGGCCGTCGGCACGGACGACGGTATCGCCTTGTTGCAGGGCAGCAGGAAGCGACCGATTTCCCCGGATGCGTTCGATGCGGGCCGGCTGGTCCGCCTCCGCGTCGCTGAGCGCGAGGCCGTATCGTTGGTCCGCCACCTTCTGCTGCACCCAGGCCGGGATGCCCTGTCTGTCGGCGATCACCTGGATCGTCGGAAGGACCGCGAGGATGTTGATGGAGTACGCGAGGGCGACGATCACGACGCAGATCAAGCCGGGATAGAGGTACCGCAGGTAGGGCCTCGAGTAACGCATCACCCGCAGGACGTGCAGCGGGGAGCCACCCTTGCGGGTCGTGATGCTCTGACATGGCTTGGGGCCGCCCGGCACTGCGATTTCGTCTCCTTGGTTTCAGGCTGCGGTTGGAGGACGAGCCGCCTTCTTCGGCGCGCTGCGCCCCATCCGAACACAATCGCGCGGCCTCTATGCCGGCCGTCGATCGCCGCGACGTAGCAAGCCAGAGCATTCTAAGGCTGACCCGCCGTCCGCGAAAGCCCTCAGTCCTGTGGCCCCCTTGGCGCCGCCGGCGTGCTTCGTGAAGTCGATCATTGTGCGCGCCACACCCACGTCTTATATTGGTCGCGCCGGTATTGATCAACCGGCTTCGTGGAGTCCACGATACCATGACGGTCTTGCTCGTCTTCCTGGCCTCATCGGCCGCCTTGCTCTTGGGGGGAACGGTTTACAGTCGGATCATGGCCCGCGTCCTTGGCGAGGACGCATCGCGCACGACACCCGCCGTTCGAATCAACGACGGACGCGACTTCGTGCCGACCGCAACGCCCGTCGTATTCGCTCACCATTTCGCCAGCATCGCGGGCGCCGGTCCCATCATCGGGCCGCTCCTGGCGATGTGCTTCGGGTGGCTGCCCGCGGTGATCTGGATCGTCTGCGGCGGCATCCTGATCGGCGGCGTTCACGACTACTGTGCGACGCTCATCGCCCTCCGCGAAGGCGGCCGCAGTCTGGCCGTCGTCACGCGGAACACGCTCGGTCGCCCGGCCTTCCTCCTGTTCATCTTCCTGATTATCGCCATGCTGGCGCTCGTCACGGCCGTCTTCCTCCAGATCAGTGCGCAGGCGCTGACCAACGTAGCGAGCACGGCGGAACTCGGCCTGCGGCCGGGCGAGCATATTCTGGCCCGGCACGAGATGACCGATGCCGCCGGCCAAACCACCGTTCGCATCGGCGGCATCGCCAGTACCAGCGTCATCGTCATCACGCTCGTGGCGCCCTTCATCGGTTATCTGTACATCAAGCGGGGCGTGAACGTGTGGCTCTGTTCCCTGTTGGCCGTCATCGTCTGCTGCGTCAGCGTGACGATCGGCGTGCGATGGCCGGTCCGGGCCAGCGAGATGCTCTGGATGTGGGGCATCAGCGGCTACACGTTGCTTGCGGCCGGCCTGCCCGTCTGGCTCTTCCTGCAGTCCCGCGACTTCATCAACGTGCACCTCCTCTACGTCGGGATGATCCTGCTGGCCTCGGCTGTCATCGGCGCGGGCCTGCGCGACGTTCCGGCGGGCATCGACTACGCAACGGTCTCGCAGGGCTCCGCGCTCATGAAGAGTTGGCTGTGGCCGGCCCTGTTCATCACGATCGCCTGCGGTGCGTGCAGCGGCTTCCATAGTCTCTGTGCGGGCGGAACGACCTGCAAACAACTGCGCAACGAGACGGCCGCCCGGCGCGTCGGTTACTGGGGCATGTTACTGGAGAGTTTCCTGGCAATCTGCGTCGTCTGCGCGGTGACGATCGGCCTCTCGCACGCTCGCTATCTCGAGATTTGCTATCCCGCCGTTGGAAAGGCAAACGTGAACCTCGGCTTCTCCCTGGCGATGGGCAACACGCTCAGCCTGGGGCTCGGCATCTCGGCCGTCTGGGGAACGATCTTCGGCATGTTGCTGCTCGAAGGTTTCGTCGTCACAACGCTTGATACGGCCGTGCGACTCAATCGCTATCTCTTTGAGGAGGTCTGGGCGACGTTATTCGCCCGGTACGACGTCTTCGCTCAGGCCGCCGCCGTCGCTGCGGGCATGCCTGCCGTTGCCGGTTCTGGGGGAATTCCGGCTGACCCGGCGGCGTTGGCTTATCCGGCGGATGGGTTGGCCTCGCGAACAGCCGCCAGGCCGAGCCGAGGCGCCTTGCGCGTCCTGTTTCGCGTGATCCGAACGCCTTGGTTCAACACGTCCCTGGCCGTCGCGCTCATGTTGTGGATGGCGACGCAAGGCGGCGTCCGCACCATCTGGGAGTTGTTCGCCTCCGGCAACCAATTGCTGGCGGGCATGGGGCTGGCCGTCGCATCGATCTGGCTGCTCCATCGCGGTCGCCGCACGCTCTACACGCTGTTGCCGTCGGCCTTCATGCTCGTCACCACGCTGACGATGCTGATCAAGTTGCTCTTTGGGAAGTACATTCCGAACGCCTCGAAGCTGCCGGCGTTGTTGGCGGCGGATATCGTGTTGCTCCTCCTGTCCGCCGGTCTTCTCTTCCATATCGTCCGGGCACTCGGGCGCCGGCGGCCGTTTCTCTCAAGAGCGGACTCGACCGTCGGCCTTGCCGACGCGCGATCA
>CAZERK010000357.1:0-4345 GCA_964514515.1 uncultured Planctomycetaceae bacterium | reverse complement strand
GGCATGGCCTTCGACCCGCAGAACCGGCGGCTGTTCATGGTCGAGCGCGGCCTGGATGGCGACGCGAACGCCGTTGTGGTCCACGTCTGGTCCCTGTAGCCGCGCGGCCCGTGCGGCGCGGCGCGGGGTCCTGCGGCGCGCGCAAGGAAGGTCAGGCCCTCAAACGCCAGCGCAAACGAGCCTCTGTCGCTTAAACGCTGATGCCCCGACGGGGAGAGGGTCTGGGGATAGGTTCTAGTGTAATCGCTCCCAGCCTGGGAGTCTTTCCGCAACAAGACGAAAGATCCGCAGGCTACGCTCTACGGAGCGACCGGTCGTCATGGGCAAACAGGGCGGCCCTTCTTGTGCGCGGGCGTCACGACGTCAACTGTTCAATCGCCTCCTTGATGACATAGTCCTCGTCTTGGTCGTAGCCGGGCGAGACGGTGATGTCCGGGTCGATGCCGTTGTCCTCGATCTCGGTCATGTCGTCGGTGTAGGCGACCCAGCGCGACAGCTTGTAGCCGACGCCGTTGGACAGTTCGTAGACCTCCGGTGCGCCGGACGCGCCGCGCGTCGTCTCGCCGATCAGCGTGACGTCGAAGCACGCGCGCATCATCAGCGTGCACCATTCCGCGGAGCTCATGCACTTCGGGCCGATGAGACACGCCACCGGGCTGAGGAACAACTCGCCCTCCGACGGGTCGAGCGTCTTCTCCTCCAATGGGTCGAAGTCGTCGTGGTTGGGCCCGTTGCGCGTCTCCGTGTAGCCGTAGGTCACGGTCGCATCGGTGAAGTGCGAGGTGAATTTCGCCGCGATTGTCTCGTTGCCGCCGTTGTTCGGGCGGATGTCGAAGATCAGCCCGTCGGCGTCCTTGTAGATGTCAAACAGGTTCTCGATGTCCTGGTCGGAGATGCCTTCGAACTCGCCGTCGGAGAACGAGTCCACGCGGATGTAGGCGATGTTGTTCTGAAACCAGGCGTGTCGGACGACGCCGTTTCCGAGCGCGTGATAGGTCTCGCCGTTGGCCAGGTACTTGTTCCGCGGGGTCTCGGGGAAGTTGTTCTCGTACGTCTCGGGCGTGGTCTTCTCCCAGGCGCCGCCGGCGCGACGGACGTCGACGTGCCAGTCGTGCAACTCGGCCAGCATCGGCAGGAGCTGGTCGACGAAGGCGTCCGGGGAAAGGTCGGCGGCGAATTCCGGCCGGTAGCGGTCGCGCGCGTCGTCCCAGTCGATGCCCTTGTAGTCGAAGTAGGAGTAGGACTCATCGAACGTCTCCCAGAGATCGTCGAAGAGGGCCTGGGCGCCGACCGGGGCCGGGACGCCGTCGCCGGGAAGATCGAATGTGCCGGGGCAGTCCGAACCCAGCAAGACCAGACAAACGAGCACCAGCAGGGTGGGAACGATACGCGACATGTCAGCCTCCTCACGGCGAACTTGCCGTCCTCGGCGCACCGCTTGCGAGGTGTTCAGGCGCGCCGTCCAGGGTGCATTCAGCACCTATCCCTCACGATACAGAATAGGGGCTTCGGCATCAAGAAAGGGACCGGACAAACGGCGTCCGTTCGGAGCGGCTGCATCCTTGCAAGGCGGATAGGTCCGGCGCTGCCGCTGGTGCGAGTCCCGGCACGCCGGGATGCTCGCATCTGTTCCTGCGGGAATCCCTTTGCGCATCCGCTGGAAAATTCATCCTGACACCTTTTCTTGGGTTGGCTGTTTTGCCCGAACAAGCGCCCGTCGTATGATCCGACGGCTGCTGCGCGGCGGTGCGGCCGCGCGGCCGGAGGACGACGATCGCATGGACATCGGACTGGCGGGCTATCTCCTCATCGTCTTGCTGGGGCTGGTCGCGGGAGGGGCCGGCGGGCTGCTGGGCATCGGCGGCTCGTTGGTCATGATTCCCGGATTGGTGCTGATGTTCGGCGCGTCGCGCGCGGGCGGGGACGTGCAGCATCTCTACCAGGCTGCGGCGATGATCGTCAACTTCTTCGTCGTCGCGCCGGCCGTCATCCGGCACGGTCAGGCCAAAGCCACGCAGTCGGCCGTCGTGCGATGGACGATCCCCAGCGCCATCGTCGGGGCCGTCGGCGGCGTGTACGTCAGCGAGATGTCCATCTTCAAAGGCGGCGGACAGGGCTACCTGCAAATCGCCTTCTCCGTGTTCCTGGTCTACGTAGTCCTCTACAACCTCCAGAAGCTGCGATCCGGCAGGCGGCTCAACCCGATGGACGAGGCCGCGGCGAAACGCCTGTCCAGGGTTCTCATCGTGCTGCTGGTCGGTTTGCCGGCCGGACTGCTCGGAGGGCTGCTGGGAATCGGCGGCGGCTTGGTCGCGGTGCCGGCCCAACAGGTCGGCCTGCGGATCCCGCTCCGAAACGCCATCGCGAACTCGGCGGCGACGATCCTCTGGTCGAGCGTCGTCGGGGCGGCCGTCAAGAACTATCACCTGTCGGACCACGGCCACGCCGTCGGGCAGTCCCTGCAACTGGCCGTCTGCCTAATCCCGTCTGCGATGGTCGGCTCCTGGTACACCGCGGCACGAGTTCATCGCTGGCCCGTCAGCATCATCCGCGTGGTCTTCGACGTTGTCCTCGCCTATTGCGGCCGTCGGATGTTCCTGGCAGGCTGGAGCCAGGTCGGCGGGTAAGTCCGCCTGACGGCGATGCCGGTCGCGTCGGCCGCGACGGGGCGCGTTTCGGCGTTTGCTGAGCGTGCGATCGCAGCTTATACTCCCGCGGAGCCAGGGGGGACAAACCGCGGCAGCGGCTAGAAGGCGGGTCATCTTGGACGTCACGTTGTTGTGCGTCGGCGACGTGGTCGGCCGTCCGGGCCGTGCCGCCGTCGGACGCGCCCTTCCGAAGCTGGTCAAGGATCATCAAATCGACTGCGTGATCGCCAACGTCGAGAACGCGGCGGCCGGCTCGGGCCTGACGGAAGGCTTGTACAAGAAGTTCCTGCAATACGGCGTCCATCTCATGACGATGGGCGACCACATGTACCGCCGCGGGGACTTGATCCCGATCCTGGGGCAGTCGGAGCACATCGTTCGCCCCGCCAACTTCCCGCCGGAATCGTCCGGCCGAGAGTACGCCGTGTACGAAACCGCCAAGCAGGTCCGCGTGGCCGTCGTGTCGTTGATCGGCCGGCTCTACATGAAGCCGATGGGCGACTGCCCGTTCCACGCGATGGACCGCGTGCTGGCTCGAATTCCGCAGGACGTGAAGATCGTCGTCGTGGACGTGCACGCGGAGGCGACCAGCGAGAAGATCGCGATGGGCTGGCACGTCGCCGGCCGCGTCAGCGTCGTGTTCGGCACGCATACGCACGTCGCCACGGCCGACGAGCGCATCCTCGACGGCGGAACGGCCTACATCACGGACGTCGGCATGACGGGACCGCACGACGGCGTGTTGGGCCGGCGGAAGGACCGCGTGCTGCGGGCGCTGACGACCGGGATGCCGGCGCCGTTCGACGTGTCCACGGACGACGTTCGGCTCAACGGCGTCCTCGTCAAGGTCAACGCCGAGACGGGCCGAGCCTCGCATATCGAACGCATCCGCGTGGACGACGGATCGTCCTGGCGAGACGGTAACGGCGAAGACTGACGAGCAGGACCCGCACCGAGTTCGTCCTGGCGAATCGGGATGAGGAAGCGGTCTGATTGTCGCTCGTGACGGTCGCAGGTCAGACGAGTCGGCTGCCCACCAGACGACCATGCACAATTCGAGTGCGCGCGAGTGGCAGCCGATGCGCATCGCCGCCCGGACTAAATTCAAGTACGTGTTCAGCGAGGGCTTCTATCAGAGCCCCGACCGTCAGGGAGCAGGCCTTGCGCCCGCTCGTGACGGGCGCTTGCTAACAGAGCGGTCTTCCGCCTACGGCTGGTTGTCGAAGCCCAGCCTCCGCCCCGCGGCACGGCGCACGGGCTGGCAGAGCCAACGAGTGACTATCGCGAACGGCACGGGACCGCTCCCTCACGGTCGCGGCTCTGAACCCTGCGCTCCCGCCAAACCTGCATGCCGTCCCGGGCTCCTTGGGCCGTAGGCTGGAGATGCCCCGGCGCGTGCCCGGGCGCTACCGTACCTCGAACACCTCGCTGACTTCGTAGCGCGAGGCGAGATGCAGGGGCAGCGTCTTGCCGATGCGGCGGCGGTGCGTCTCGAGCGCGAGGTCGGGATGGTTGTTCTCCTCGCTGAGATGCGCAATCGCCAGCCATTGCAGACGGCTCGAAGCGCGCCGCTTGACAAGATCGGCTGCATCGATGTTGGAGAGATGGCCCGCCTTGCCGGCGATGCGGCGCTTCAGGACCTCGGGATAGGACCCGTGCCGCAGCATCTGGGGGTCGTAGTTGCTCTCCAAGTAGAG
>CAZERK010000356.1:0-4345 GCA_964514515.1 uncultured Planctomycetaceae bacterium | reverse complement strand
ACGATACGCCGCGCCGATCCAAACGGCGCCATCAACGTCATGGGGCTTTCGGCCGGCACAGCTGTCATCCTGTCTGCTCTCGAGCAGCTTCCGCCCGGCGTCGAGGTCAATAACGTCGTCTTGTTCAGCCCATCGGTTTCCGCCGACCACGATCTGACCAAGGCGATGCGACACGTTCGTCGCAACCTGTACGCCACGTCCAGCCCGCACGACGCCATTCTCGGGACGCTGGTCATCGTCAACGCCGACGGAAAGTCGGGGCCGACGGCCGGCCGCGTCGGGTTTCGCGCGCCGCGCCGCGCGAGCCAAGACACGGCCGAAGCCTACAGCCGCGTCATCAACCTGCCGTGGCAGCCGAACTACCTCGCGTTTGACTGGAGCGGCGGCCACACGTCTGTCACCAATCGGAAATTCGTGGCATCGGTCATCGCACCCCGAATCCTCTCCTTCGACCCGTTTCCCTTGGACCGGCCGATTGCCGACCGCTTCGACGTGATGCCAAACAGCCCGTACGAAGCCTCCCCCGTCAGAGCCGCGCACCGGGAGAAGGCACGCGACGAACACGGCGGATCGACACGATCATCGGCAAGCAACAACGCATCAAGCACGGAAGGTCGTCGATGAGAACGGTCAAGACGAGGCCATCCCGGTCCCGAACGTCGCCGTGCGACCGTCTCCCCGCCAAGCGCCCCAAGCGTGCATCGCCTTGCGCTGCTGCCCACGCCTTCGCGAGAAGGCGAACGCGCATCGTCCTGGGCCTCGTCCTGTCTGCAACGACCGGCTTGCTCGCCGGCGCCTGGGGCTGCGGCCCTGGCAAGGCCTACGACGTCGGCCGAACCGCGGAGCAGCGCGGGGAGGCGCAGACCGCCTACGACGCCTATTGCGAAGCCGGCCGTCGGCATCCCGGAAGCGGCGCCGTCAGCGCGGGCATCAAACGAACGGCCCCGCAAACGGAGGCCTATTGGCAATCCGAAGGAACGCGGGCGATGGAGGAGGGGCGCTGCGCCGACGCATGGCGAATGCTGATGCGCGTTCTGGAGGTCAATCCACGAAACGCATCCGCCGCCCGACTTGTCAGGCAATTGGAGTTTGACCACGCGCTGCAGGTTGCCGACGTCAGGCGGGACTATCAAAAGCGTGGCTCGGCGGCTTTGGCTATCGCCGCGACGGCAACGCCCGCCCCGGCGCGCGAGCAACGGAGCGCTCGTCTCGCGGCGGCAGACCGGTCCAGCACACCTCCATCCAATCCGCAGTTCGCTCAACCGTCCGAACCGCGGCCCGAACCGATGACGTCGCCGCCGACGGTGCTGGCGTACGCTGAGTCCCGGATGAGCCCTGAAGCCGAAGCCACGCGGACCAACGCCCCAAAGCCGCCCACGCCAGCCATCGAGGAACCAACGTCGTTGTCACCCGCGAGCGTCAACCGAGCGCCGCGAGCCGGCGACGAAGAAAATGACCGTCCCGACCGCCCGTTGCCGTCTTCGCCCTCCTCCGATTCCGGCATCGCCGCCATCGAACCCTCCAAGCCGATCGTACACCCGTACCGTCCGACTCAGGATCGCTCGCAGGAAAGCCCGGCCGAGCGCACGACGCGCGACCGGCCGGACGAACCGGTCCAGGTCGCGCAAGCCGGCCCCGCAAGGTCATCGGACCAAGCCCAGCGGGCTCAACAGGAAGGGGCTTCGGAGGCACCCGTCGAACCGGTGCAACCGGCGCGATCTCCCGAGGCACCTGCCGAGCCAATACAACGCGCGCAGCCTTCCGAGACGCCCGCCGAGCCGCCGCGAGGTGCCCGTGCGTCGAAGGCGCCTGGCAAGACGGAGACAGCCAAGCCGCCAAGCGTTTTGGAGACCACGGCGGAGCATGCAGCCGCCCAGAAACCAACGCCGGCCCAATCCGCGACACCCGAGGATGACCGAGTTAGGCCGAGACCGGCATCCCCCAAGCAACCTCAGGCGGAGCCTCGGCGCACGCCGCGCAAGCAGGATCGCGAACAGAGGGCAGCGTCAGATGGAAAAGCGCCGCCGTCTGTCAGACGACCGGCCCCCGCGAAACAGCAACCGGGAGACGAAACCGGCGAGGCGTTGAGCGCCTCGCGGGATGAATTCCTGGCGGTACACACACTCAGCAAGAAGAACCACCTATACCCGCAACGGCTGCGGACCGTCGAAGGCGTCATCGCGACGTTGAAGGGCACGGACGACGACCTGGACTGCGATATCGACCTGCACGAAGGCAAGAAGCGCATCAAGAAGATTCGCGGGCTGGAGATCGGCCAGTCAGAGGTCTTCCGCACCCGCTCCGGGAAGCTCTACCGCCTGACAATCCTGAGCATCCACCACAAGTCGCACACCGTGCGACTCGGCATCAAGCTGCTCGGATGACGCGCCGCGCTCGCCGTCCGCCCAACGCCGCTGTTCCAAGCATCAACAGGATCGCCGAGCCCGGTTCGGGCGCCGGCGGATCGAAGGCGACGTTCAACGCCCCGTTCGAATCGATGTACGCAATCGCCGGCCAACCGGTGCCGTAATCGTCGAAGGCCAACGACGGCCGGCGCGGCTTGCCCCCCACGAGCGGCTCAAGGGAAATCGAGTCGTCCACGAGACCGGCGTGCCATAGCGACGCCCCGTCGCGATAGGTGAAGTAAAGGGCGTCCGGCCCCGGCATGGACTGCTCGAATGCGATCGCCGGACGGCCATCCGAAAAGTCGAACGCCAACGACACGTCCTCGTAGCCGTACTGCGTGGAACTCTGCAATGCCGTCGTCTCAAGCGTGAAACCGTTGAACTTCGCGTACCAGAGCGTGGACTCGCTGGACGTGTTGTCCAGCGTCGTGTAGGCCAGGGCGAGCCGGCCGTCGACCGGATCCACCGCGACGTCCACGCCTCTGACGACCGTATCCGCCGCCTCGATGCGCGACGAAGCCCATGCGCCGCCGGGCGAGGTCTCCGAAGCCAGGAGAACGGCCCCCGATTGCCCGCCATCTAGCTCCTCCCGGGCCACGATATGCCGCAGCCCGCGATGGTCCGTTACGAGCGACGCATCCAGGATGGTCCCTGCCCCGGAGATGCTGACCAGGCTCTGACTCGTGAATTGTCCGCTGCTGTACGCGATCCCGTGGAACTGCCCGACCGTCGCCCTGCCGTACATCCCGCGAAGCGCGCCCTCCAGGTCATAGCCCAGCGAAAGCGCTGGATGGGCAACGTCCGCGCCCGTGCCGACCTGTTGCGGCGCGTTCAGGTCGAACTGTCCGAACACCGTCCCGTTGCCGTTGACCCAGGCCGTGGTGGGACGTTCCGCCCGATCAAATGCCAGGGCGGTTCGGTAGCCGACGCCTGTGCCCGTTGCGACCTGCCGATGCGTCCAGAACCCCAACCCTGTCAGTTGCGAAACCTTGACAGTCCCGCTGTCCATCGCCGGGGCGTAGGACGACCAGGAGACCGCCGGCATACCGTAATGATCGAAGGCCAAACCCGGCGACGTGATGTAGCCCCCGGCCTCCGCCGACTCCACCGTCGAGACAAACCATGAAGGCTGGCCGTTCACGCCCAGCACAGGCGCCGCCCAACAGAAGCAAGAAAGGAAGAAACCGATGCCGGCCGACATCGTCCACGCAAGTTTGCCTGCTTCCTGTCTGCGCTGCACGCACATTTCTGACCTCCTTGAGTCGCTTCCCTGTGAGATGAGAGCACCCCGCCGCGCGCCAAGGGGCACGCGCGCACGGCCCGGCGTTGAGCCTGACTTTGCATGACGCCGCTCGCGGCAACGCCCCAACGAATTCGATTCCGTCGTTCCGGAAGCCGCACCTGTCAGTTCACCGCGTTGCGCGCCTTGCCGGATTCCTTGAAGTCTTCAACGATGCGAACCGTCTCTTCCGCCACCGCCATCTGCGCCTCGTCCGTCGAAGCCCCGATGTGGTGGGTCCCGTAGAAGTTGGGCAGGTCCTTGATCTCGCCGGCGAACTCGCCCTTGGCGACCGCAGGCTCGCTGGCGAAAACGTCGGCCGCCGCGGCCGCGATCTTCTTCTCCTTCAGGGCCTTGACCAGCGCCGCCTCGTCCACCACGCTGCCCCGACACGTGTTGATCAACACGGCGTGCGGCTGCATGAGCCCGATCCGTCGGGCATCCAACAAGCCCTTCGTCTCCGGCAGTTCCGGCACGTGCAGCGTCACGATGTCCGCCTGCTTGAGCACGTCGTCCACGTCCACGCGACGAACGTTCGGCAGCTTGTCAAACTCCGCCGCCGCCACAACGTCGCTGTAGAGGACGTTCATCTCGAACGCCAACGCCCGTCGGGCGACCAACCGGCCGATTTGCCCCATGCCGATGATGCCGAGCGTCCGGC
>CAZERK010000355.1:0-4346 GCA_964514515.1 uncultured Planctomycetaceae bacterium | reverse complement strand
CCAGATCATGCTGGAGGAAGCCTACGCGCTGCCGGGGTCGTTCGTCGTCGCCTCCGATTCGCATTCCAATATCTACGGGGCGATGGGGGCGTTGGGCACGCCGGTCGTCCGGACCGACGCGGCGGCGATCTGGGCGACGGGACGGACATGGTGGCAGGTCCCGGAGATCGTCAAGGTCAACCTGCAAGGCCGGCTGCAACCCGGCGTCACGGGCAAGGACGTCATCATCACGTTGATCGGCTTCTTCAAGAGCGACGAGGTGCTCAACTGCTGCCTGGAATTCGGCGGCCCAGGCGTCGCGGCCTTGTCGATCGAGGAGCGCATGACGATCTCCAACATGACGACGGAATGGGGCGCTCTCGCCGCGGTCTTTCCCCATGACGACGTGACGCGACAGTACCTGCTTTCGCGGGCGGAGGTCTTCAAGCGACGGGGCGACAGGAATCCGCGGTTGACGCCGGAACGAGTTCTGCAGATCGACGCCCAGACGCCCAAGGCCGACGCGGACGCGTTCTACGCGAAGGAGATCGACTTCGACCTGTCGACGGTACGGCCGTACGTCGCCGGTCCCAACGAGGTCAAGCTGACCGAATCGGTCGATGCCCTCCAGGTCCGGGGCGTCCGCATCGACAAGGCGTTCCTGATGAGCTGCGTCAACGGCCGGCTTCAGGATTTCATTGCGGCGGCGGCGGTCATCAAGGGCCGGAAGGTCGCGCCGCACGTCAAGCTGTACGTCGCGGCCGCGTCCAACGAGATCGAGGAGGAAGCCAAGAAGCTGGGTTGCTGGCAGGCGTTGATCGAGGCGGGGGCAATCGCGCTACCGGCCGGTTGCGGGGCGTGCATCGGCCTGGGAGAAGGCGTGCTGACCGACGGCGAGGTTGGAATCTCCGCGACGAATCGAAACTTCGACGGCCGCATGGGCTCTCGCAAGAGCCAGGTCTATCTGGCCAGCCCGGCTGTCGTCGCGGCCTCGGCCGTCGCGGGCAGGATCGCGGCACCGACGGGCGCGTCGGCCTGCGGCTGCGGGGGCGCGCGGCCGAGCGGCACGATCCGAGTCAACGAACGAAAGGCCGTCGCGGCGAAGGTCGACATCCTGCCGGGCTTTCCGCAGTCCATGACCGGCGAGTTGGTCTTCGCGTCCAAGGACAACCTCAACACCGACGGCATCTACGGCAAGGAATACACGTACAAGACGCTGCCGCCTGACGAAATGGGCCAGGTGGCGATGGCGAACTACGACCCGGCGTTTCAGCAAATCGCACAAAAGGGCGACCTGCTGGCGGGCGGTTTCAACTTCGGCTGCGGCTCGTCGCGCGAACAGGCGGCGACGGCCCTGAAGTTCCGCGGCATCCAGCTCATCATCGCCGGCTCGTTCTCGCAGACGTACAGCCGCAACGCCTACAACAACGGCTACGTCTGCATCGAATGCCCCAAGCTGATCGAGGACCTCAAGGCGGCGTTCAAGGGCGCGGAGGCCAAGACGATCCGCACGGGCTGGCGCGCGACGCTGGACTTCACGAAGTCGAAGATGTCGGTCGCGCGATCGTCCGGCGTGGGGGGGGCGGAAGTCTGCTATGCCTACTCGTTCCCGCCGCTGGGGCCCGTCGCACAGGAGCTCGTCATCAAAGGCGGCTTCGAGGCGGTGATTCGGGAGCAACTCGTCAGGTAGACCGGCCTTCAGTCTGAATCCGCCAGACGACGGCAATCGCTCGCGGGCGCCTCGTCTGTCCCACGGCCACCCGCCGTCCAAGACCGGCGGCTCTCAAATCGCGTGCGAGCCTCCGGCGTGCGTCAAAACGAGGGCGCGCCGTGGCAGGAGGCGATCCGCGGCCTCGCCGTGGTCCGTTACGGCGCCAGCAGGGCGGTCGTGAACGCCTGCACGTCGGCCATGTCGAGCGTGCCGGTCGGGCTTGCCATGTCGGCGCACGGATCATAATTGCCGAGCAGGGCCGCCGCAAAGCCGGGGATGTCGTCCCCATCGATCAGGCCGTCGTGGTCCATGTCGCCCAGGTCGCCCACGCAGGCATAGGCGCAGGTGATGCCGAGGAGCTGGATGTCGTCGATGTTCCAGCCGCAGTAGCGCCAACCGCCGTCCGTCTCGCCCATCGTCCAGCGCAGGTAGACCGTCGGCTGGTTGTCGGCGACGGCGGAGACGTCGAGGTCCATGAACTGCCAGGCGGTGTCGGACATCGTTTCCGAATTCTGCCAGATCGTCGTCCAGGTCGTGCCGTTGTTGCTCACGCGCACGTAGGCATGGTCGTATAGCGGCTGCTCGACGCCGAGCCACCGCCAAAACGTCAGATGCACGCCGTACATCCCCGTGCAATCGATGGCGGTGCTGGTCAGATGACGCTCGGGCAGGTCGTTTTGGTAGTCGCCGCTCAGGTTGTAGCCGTAGACGTTCGTGCCGGTATGGCCGTTGCTCGGGTCGGGGTCCCCGTATTCGCCTCCCTGGCCGGTCGGATGCCCGAACGCCCACAAGTCTTGCGTAGTCCAGCCGGGGCTCGTGGACAGGGGATTGTCGTAGAAGACGCCTTCCGGCATGCCGGCGATGGCCAAGGTGGAGAACGTGTTGCTCGGCGCGCCGCTCGGACTCGTGAAGACCTGGCCGCCGACGTCTTCGGCGCTGATGTAGTACAGGACGGTGGCGCCGCAGGGCACGGTGGGGAAGATGGCGTCATAGAGGTTCGAGGTGACCTCGATCATGGGGGTGTGCTGCCAACCGCTGCCTGCGTTCACGTGGAACATGCCCGAGCCCGGCGAGGGCACGACGCCGCCTGCCCCGGAGACCTGGACGCGAAGCACGTCGCCGATCGGCTCGATCTGGGCCGGCCGTCCGTTGGGATACTGGAAGGTCAAGCCGCTGAGGTGGACGCCGGCGTTGTCGACCAAGTAGCCGACGATGCTGCGGGTCATCCTCACGGCGAATGGATAGTTGATGTAGCCGATCGTATCCACGCTGTCGGCGGCGCTATGGATGTGCGTGTTGTTGAAGCCCTCGCCCTCGATGTACAGCACGGCCTGATAGCCCGCCGCGTCAAACGGAGCATGGTCGCTTTGGCCGTTCCAGCCCTCGTCGACCGACGTGAGCGTGATACCCTGGTACGTGCTGTACTCGGCAATGGCGGCCCGCAGGGCGTTCTTGAGTTGGAGGGAGGTTGAACGCCCGTAGACGCTGGCATTGTTGGTGCTGGGGTCCCAGGCCATCATGTCGCACGAGATCATGCCGAGGATGTCGTCGCCGCCATGGGCGTTGACGTAGGCGGAACTGCCGTAGAGGCCCTGCTCCTCGCGGTCAAATGCGATGAAGCGGATCGTATAGTCTGAATCGTACGGGCTCAAGATGCGGGCCGCCTCCAGGACCGTGGACACGCCGCTCGCGTCGTCATCCGCGCCCGGGGGGTTGTCGCAGTAATAGCACGTCGAGTCGAAATGGCCGCTGACGATGTACTCCTGATCGGGATGGAGCGTTCCCAGCTTGGTCGCCACGACGTTGTAGTACGTCGTGCCGGAGTAGGTGAAGGGTGCCAGGGCGACGGCGAGCCCGAAGCTCTGAAACTCCGCGACAATGTTGGCTCGGGCCAGGTCGTGCTCAGGGCCGTACTTGCGATCGTGGCCGTCGTGCGTGTAGAGGATGCCGTAATGGGGGAGCATATCGCCGAGATAATGGCGGTACGTCTTTTCGGTGACCTGTTCGGCCGCCAGATGGCCCTCGTCGGACGCAAGCGCAGCCGTCGCGCCGCCTCCAAGAACCAGCAAACTCCCAACCAGCAAGAAAGCCCCGAGTCGCCGAGTCAGCACGTTCATGAATCTGTCCTCCCGGTCGCATCCGCGCCGCGGTGCCCTGTCGCAAACGCCGGAGGGTGATCGTCCGTCCTGCCACGCTCGTCGTCTTGCGGATGGACGGCCCTCGTCCCCCCGCATCGACTGTCGCTGAGCATTTGATAGGATACGCCGTGACGGCTCGGAGCGAGGCCGCATCGCAGCCGCTCCAGTATGGCTCGCCCAGACACCCTCCAAGATCGAACTTCCTTACTATAACGCCTCATGAGCGGGCGCCGCAAGCAATGAGGGCGAGCGAAGACCGCCCGGTATCGTTCGGACTGCCGGCCTTCTTCGGCGGCGATTCGGGTTCCGGCCAGCCCCTCGACCTGAGGGGCGACCCGACGATAATGTCGCATGTGTCGGACCGCGGCTCCCCATGAGAGAGGGAATCGAGGATGGAGAATTCTGGACAGACCGCTGGGGCGCGGCCCCAGGCAGCGCCGCCGGACCGACGCGAGGCCTATCGGACCGGCGCGCTGATCTCGTTGTTGCGGCTGCATTGGTTCATTCGGTTCCGGTGG
>CAZERK010000354.1:0-4350 GCA_964514515.1 uncultured Planctomycetaceae bacterium | reverse complement strand
CCCTCTTGGCCCCGGCCATGTTCATGGCGAGGCCGTCGTCCATACTGCAGCATCTCCCGATTGCGTGTAGCGCCGCCTCCTTTTCATTCGCAAAGCTTCGCTGAAATCAGAACCGCGGTCGTGCTGAGCGGCCCTCCAACGGGCGAAGAGACCGCTCCCTCACGGTCGCGGCTCTGTTCGAATGCGCCGCGCTCGTGCTGGCGCAACGAGAATACGGCTACCGGGACCGCCAAGGCCGCACGCCTGCCACGCATCACTCCGGCGCGTGCGGACGGCTTCTAGTCGCCCAGCCCCATCCAGGAGCTGACCTGCGGGGCATACTTGACGATCAGGCCCGCGAACACGACCGATACCATGCTCATCAGCTTGATGAGGATGTTCAACGACGGGCCGGACGTATCCTTGAACGGATCGCCGACGGTATCGCCGACGACGCCCGCCTTGTGGTCGTCCGATCCTTTGCCGTAGATGATCTTGTCCGGCTGCCCGGCCTTCACCGCCAACTGCGCACGCGCCAGGACGCTTTCGCGCACGGCCTCGGGCAGCTTCTCGCGAACGCTCGCATTCTCCACGACGTCCTTCGCCTTGATCTTGCCGAACGTCTCGATCAGCTTCTTGGCGTTGTCCCACGCGCCGCCGGCGTTGGCCATGAAGATCGCCACGGCGAACCCGGCCGTCAGACCGCCGGCCAGCAGACCCATCACGCCCGGCACGTCGAACAACAAGCCGACGAGCACGGGTACGATGATGGCCATCAACGACGGGACGATCATCTCCCGCTGCGCGCCCTTCGTGGAAATGGCGACGGCCTTGGCATAGTCCGGGATCAGGTCGCCCTGGTGTTCGATTTGTTTCCTGGGCCAGTTCTCCGGATCGTTGGCGAACGCCTCGTCCTTGCCCTGGGCGCGCAGATAGGCTCGCATCTTCTCAAACTGATTACGGCATTCCAACATCATCCGATACGCTGCCCGGCCCACGGCCTGCATTGTCATCGAGCAGAAGACGAACACGAGCAGCACGCCGGCGAACAATCCGCACAGCACCTGCGGGTTCATCAACGTCACGTCGTAAAACGCCATGTATTGCGACATGGAGGCCCGCCGGGCGTTGACCAGGCGCAACTGGTGTCTGCCGTCCGGCGTCATCGCCGTGCGGATGTTCTCCTCGTTCGCTTCCGAAATACCGGTCACCCACGTGCCGAGCTTCAGGCTGTCGGGGACCGGGACCGGCTCCACGACCATCAAGCACCCGAAGTCGCCGTCCAGCTTGCCCTCGCCCAGGCGGACAGCCAGCTTGCCGTGGCCGTAGTAGATCGCGGCGTTCGGCCGCGGCGTCGTGTCTTCGACGACCGCCGTATACTCGGTTCGGGCTTCGCGGATTTGTCCGATACGGACCTCCTCGACGTAGGCCGCCAACAGGGCCAGCGCGGTCAAGGCCGCCGAACCGATGGCGAAGCCCTTGCCCGTCGCCGCCGTCGTGTTGCCCAACGAGTCGAGCGCGTCCGTTCGGTGCCGGACGTACGGCTCCTGGCCGGTCATCTCGGCGTTGCCGCCGGCGTTGTCGGCGATCGGCCCGTAGGCGTCCGTCGCCAGCGTGATGCCGAGCGTTGCCAACATGCCGACCGCGGAGATGCCGACGCCGTAGAGGCCGAGCAGGAACTCGTGCCCGCCGCCGGCCGAGATGAAGGCGACGAGGATGGCGACGATCGTCGTCGTGATGGCCGCCCACGTACTCTTCATGCCCGTGGCGATGCCGGAGATGATGATCGTCGCCGGACCGGTGACGGCCTGGGCGCTGATCGCCTTGGTCGGCTTGAATTCGTAGCTGGTGTAATACTCGGTCGCGTAGCCGATGATGTTGCCCGCGACGAGGCCCGCCATGATGGCCCCCCAGATGCCCCAGGGGTTGACGCCCGGGATGTCCTTCAGCAGAAAGTTGCAGACGACCGCCGCGGCGATGGCGATCAGGACGCTGCTGCCGTAGATGCCGAATCGCAGGGCGTTGAGCAACTGCCCCATCGTCGCGTCTTCCTTCGTCCGCACCAGGTAGATGCCCACGATGGAGAGGACGGTGCCGACGCCCGCCATGACCATCGGCGTCGCCAGCATCTTCAACGCCGCGGAGAAGCCGGCCTCCTCCGATCCGTACAGGGCGCTGACCGCCGCGACGCCCAACGCCGCGGTCGCCAGGATCGAGCCGCAGTAAGACTCGTAGAGGTCCGCGCCCATGCCGGCCACGTCGCCGACGTTGTCGCCGACGTTATCCGCGATCGTTGCCGGGTTTCGAGGATCGTCTTCAGGAATCCCGGCCTCGACCTTGCCGATGAGGTCGGCCCCGACGTCCGCCGCTTTCGTGTAGATGCCGCCGCCGACGCGGGCGAACAGGGCCTGCGAACTGGCGCCCATGCCGAACGTCAGCATGACGACCGTAATCTCGTTCAGGCTCATGTGCTGGGCGAAGGAGAACGGCAGGACCTCGGAATACAGCAGCAGGAACCAGCCGCAGATGTCGATCAGGCCGAAGCCGACGACGACCAGCCCCATCACCGCGCCGCTGCGGAACGCGACGACGAGCCCGTCGTTCAACGACTTACGGGCGCCGGCCGCCGTGCGGTGCGAGGCCCGCGTGGCGGTGTTCATGCCGAGCCAGCCGCACAGGCCGCTGAAGAAGCCGCCGGTCAGGAAAGCCAGGAAGACGATCTGGTGCTGCACGTGCAACGACCAGCCCATCCAGAACAAGATCGCGGAGACGACCACGAAGAAGACGAACACGATCTTGTACTGCTGCTTCAAATAGGCGAGGGCGCCCTCGCGGACGTACGACGAAATCCGCTTCATGTCCTCGTCGCCTTCGTTCGCGCGAATCATCTTGCTGTAGAAGACCCAGGCGAACAGCAGCGCCAGGACGGAGCCGATCGGCGCCACCCACCAGATGCTGGGCACGTCGCTCAGCGAACGGCTCATGCCTGCGTCGGTCGCCGCGTCGACGGCCTCTGAGACGGCCGCGTCTTGCCCATGCGCCGCCGCGCCGAACAGGGATAGGACAAAGACCGCCGCAACGATCACGAAAGCATCAATCCTTATCTGACCGCGAAGCCTCGATAACACCGTTTATCTCCTCTTCATGATGGCCTCAATCACGCCGAGCGCACTGGCTCATCCGTTGAGCGCGCGCCTCGCCGCGTCATCTGCGTGAGCAAAACCAATTGACGACCCGTCGCTGAAATCCGACCCGGTCGTCCCGCCTGCCTCCCCGGCGGCACGACATGCCTCGCTCCTCCGGCGTCTATCGGACTTCCATCGCGGGCCGTTAGCGCCGTCTCCAGCCATCGCACGATCACGCCATCCAGCCGAAATCGGCCAGCAGGGCTTCTGGCCAACCGACCTGAACGGGCAGCGCAATTCTGGCCCCACAACATCTGGGGGTCACAGGAGGCCCAACTATAGCGGCATCCGTCGTCAACACACAAGACGATGGATTTGATGCAAGCTGACCACCCCGGAGGCCGTGCGCGAACGGCGCTCCGATCCGGTTGCGATGGCCCTGAGAGACCTGCGGCGGTCGTCGCCTCGGTTGACCCCCCAAAACCCGTGGATACGATGGCTGGCGTGATGGAGGCGGCTTGCGGGCGCTTTCGCCTGCGATGACGCCCCAAGCGGCGTTGGCGGCACGCCGGAAAGTCGACATTGCGCAGACCGACGCATCCGCCCTGCGTGGCGGGAGGCCTCCCAGGAGGACTGAAGATGACGATGCCCTGCCCCTCTCGTTTGTTCGTGACGCTCGTCTCGACGACCGCCGTTCTGCTGGCCGCGAGGACTACGGCGTTTGCCCAGACCGGCGGCAGAGCGGAGGTCGTCATCACGACCGAGGGACTCGCGCCCGGCACGGACCTCAACGCCCGGGAGCAGGCCAAGCAGGACGCCCTTCGCAAGGCCGTTGAGCAGGCGTGCGGCACGTTCATCAGCGCGCAAACGAGGACCAGCAACTACCAAGCCGTCTATGACAAGGTCATGTCCTTGGCCCCTGGCTACGTGACCGAGTTCGAGATTCTCGACGTTCAGACCGGCGAGGGGATGACGCGATGCAAGGTTCGGGCGACGGTTTCGAAGGCCAGGTTCGAGAAGGAATGGGCCCGGCTGCTGCACACGATTGACGCCGAGAAGAACCCGCGTTGCATGTTGGTGGTTGTCGAGGACAACAACACCGACGACGAGAACCCGCCCAAGACGCACGGCATCGTGCAAAGTCGGCTGGAACGGTTCTTCCTGGACAAGGGCCTGCTGCTCGTGGACCAGGGCGCGGCGAACGACATGAAGTCGCGCGACATCTCGCTGGCGGCCTTGAACGACG
>CAZERK010000353.1:0-4356 GCA_964514515.1 uncultured Planctomycetaceae bacterium | reverse complement strand
CGCCGCCGCACGGCCGGCGGACGATTCCCTACTTCGCTATGGAGTACATCCCCGAGGCGCGGTCCATTACGCGGTTTGCACGGGAGCGCCGCTTGGGGCATCGCCAGCGCCTGGAGCTGTTCCTGACCGTCTGCGACGCGGTCGCGCACGGGCACACGCGCGGCGTCATCCATCGCGACATCAAGCCGGGCAACATCTTGGTCGACGCCGCAGGCACGGCCAAGGTCATCGACTTCGGCGTTGCCAAGTCCACCGACAGCGACGTAGCGGTGACGACGCTACGCACGGAAGTCGGCCAGCTCGTCGGCACGTTGCAGTACATGAGCCCCGAGCAGTGCGAAGCGGACCCGCACAACCTCGACACGCGGACCGACGTGTACTCGCTGGGCGTCGTGCTTTATGAGTTGCTCACGGACCGGCTGCCCTACGACGTGTCGAACATGACGATTCATTCGGCCGTCCGCCACGTCTGCGAACAGCCGCCCGCGCCGCCGAGCCGGTTCAACCGACGCCTTCGCGGCGATCTGGAGGCCGTCCTGCTCAAGGCGCTGGAGAAGGCGCCGGGACGGCGGTACGGGTCCGTGGCGGAACTGGCGGCCGACCTGCGACGGCATCTGGACGGCGAGCCGATCTCCGTCCGCGCGCCGTCGGCCTGGACGCGGGCGCTGCGCTGGCTGACGCGGCACCCGATTTGGACGACGACGGCCGCGTGCCTGCTCGTGGCCATCGGCTTCCTGCTGGGATTCCGCGTGCTGGGCTATTGGATGTACTACGAACCGTACCGGCTGGTTGCGAAGATCGGTATTGCTCCTTGGGACATCGAGCAAGTTGACCTGATGTCACGTGGCGGCACGTCCTTGGAAACGTGGGGTGGCGTCGGAACTGATGCACGGATGTATCACATCCGGTTCGCGCAGGAGGCTGAGCGGATCGGTCCGGAGGGTAAGCAGCGACTGCTCGTGTTTGGCTTTCACTGCGCGCCAAACTCTCGCAACGCGCCGGGCCTCGCCGTCTACGATATGGACGGAGATTTGGATAAGCCGCTGTGGAGGGGCTGCTTCCTGTCATCGGAGGAGATTCCAGAGAGGCTCAGATCGCGCGACTTCGTTCCCGAGCAGTTCGGCGTCTGGCGGGCCCTGTGCGCCGACGTGTTTCCGGAACCCGAGGGAAGCCCCCAAGCCCTCGAGATCATCGCGATCTTCAAGCAACGTGCCACGACGCACAGCTCGATTCGCGTGTACGACCTGTCGGGCAATGTGCTGTCCGAGGTCTGGATGGATTTTCAGGTGAACAACCTCTGTTGGGCGAGCGGTCCCGGCGTGTTGGTCTGCATGGGGCTGAACGGGGAAGCTCCCTTGGAGGACCGGGGCTGCATGGAGGCCACGCACGTCTCGCATCCGTGGGCGATCTTCGCCGTGCGGCCGCAGCGAGGCGTACGGACGCTGGATTACCTGGTTCAGGAGACGGCGGATCGCGCGGCGGCGCCGGAGCATCTGCGTCCGCTTTGGTATCGCTGCTTGCTGCCGCTTGAGGCCTCCCAGTCTGTTGCGGTGACCAGCGGATTCGCCGACCTCGCTGCCAGCGAGGCAGGGGCCAATCGCGTGTGCGTCAATCTGGCTTTCAGCGCCGAGTACCCCGCGCCGAGATCCGCCGACGAGATCGCGGGGGTCAACCTCTCCTGGATTCTGGACGCGGCCACCGGCGAGGTCGTCCGCGGTCCTATCCCCAAAGACGACTACATTCGAAACCGAGCCCTGTCCGAGGACGACCCGAAACGCTTCCCGCCACCGGACCATTGGACTTGGGGCGACCTGCCGCCGATTCTGCACAAGACGCCCGTCGATCCGTCGCTCGAACCGTCTCAAGGCAAACCGCGTTGAGTCGGAAGCCCGTCGGGATAAACATGCGGAGTCGCTCGATCAGAGCCGCGCGCGTGAGCAAGCGGTCTTGCCCGATCAGAGCCGCGCGTGAGCAAGCGGTCTTGCCCGATCAGAGCCGCGCGTGAGCAAGCGGTTGGTAAGCAAGCGGTTGCGCTGCCCGGCGATGGACCGTTCCCTCACGGTCGCGGCTCTGTTGCCGGCGCGGTGGACGGCGCTGCTTGCACGAATGCGGTTGTTCTGGTTCTTGGCGTCTGTTTCTTCGATTTTCGCGGGATGCCGCGCCTCGTTATCGGTATAATGCAGGTTGACTCGCGCACGCGCGGCGCCCTCCGTTGGCGGGCAAGGATGGGAGGCAGCGTGGCGAACGCCGATCGACCGAACCCTGCGAGGGCAGCGTCGATCGACGGAATCCCTGTCGTGGGAGCTTCGATCGACGGGCGCCTGTCAGACATGAGTCGGTCGAGCGAGTCCTGTCAGGCGAGCCCCGACCGAGCGAGTTCTGTCCGGCGAGCCGCATACATCTCTCCGAGGAGGAAAAGGGATGGACTCTCGATTCAGCATCCTGTGTTGTGCCCTTGTCATCGCGGCGGGCGGAGCGACGGCGGTCTGGGCCGGGCCGGGCGACTTGAACTGCGACGGCAGGGTGGACGGTGCGGACGTCGGGCCGTTTGTGACGGCCCTGATCGACCCGGCGGGATACGAGGCGGCCTACCCGAACTGCGGATCGAGCGAAGCGGACTTCGATTGCGACGGGGCGGCCGGCACGGGCGACGTACACGATTTCGTGACGTGCATGTTGTCCGGCGTTTGCTCCACGTGTACGCCGCCTGGGATGGTCCGCGTCCACGTTGGCAGCTTCGTCATGGGCGACGTGCGGCACGAAGGCCAAGAGGATGAGCTGCCGCCGCACGAGGTGCAGCTCGACTCCTTCTACATGGACGTCCATGAGGTCACGAACGCGCAGTACGCCGCGGGGCTGAACTGGGCCTGGGCTCAAGGCAATCTCATCACCGTGAGCAACGGCATCGTGCGCGGGTCCGGCAGTCCCCCTCAGCCCTACTGCGACACAACAAGCAGTTCGTCCTTCAGTCAGGTCACGTGGAACGGCAGCACGTTCGGCGTGGTGAGCGGCATGGAGGACCATCCGGTCGTCATGGTGAGCTGGTACGGCGCGGCGGCGTACTGCAACTGGCGAAGCGCGATGACGGGACGGGATCCGTGCTTCGATCTCGCCCTCTGGGCGTGCGACTTCGGCAAGAACGGCTTCCGGTTGCCGACCGAAGCCGAATGGGAGAAGGCGGCCCGCTGGGACGCCATCCAGCCGTATCCGTATCGCTTCAGCGAGCAGACGGACGGCTGCGGCGCCAACTGCCTCAACGGGCAGCGCGCCAACTACGGGACCAGCGGCGACCCGTTCGAAGGCGGGAGCTATCCGCTGACGACGCCGGTTGGGTACTACGACGGGAGCAACCACGGCGGCTACCAGACGCAGGACGCGCAGAGCACCTACGGCTGTCGCGACATGAGCGGGAACGTCTGGGAATGGTGCTACGACTGGCACTCCAGCACCTATTACTCGACGTCGCCGTCCACCAACCCAACAGGGCCGGCCGCCGGCACGGAGCGCTCGCAACGCGGCGGCAGTTGGTACAATGCGCCTGTCAGTTGCCGCTCCGCGATGCGCAATCGCCACGCGCCGGTTGACCGCAATCCGAACGACGGCTTCCGCTGCGCGGCGGGAGTCCCGTAGCGCTGCTCGCCCATCATGCGGCTGCGTTGCTTCAGTCCCGTGGGTCAAGCCGTTGGCAGGTCGTGGCGCGGCAGGGACTGATGTGTGGCGCCGACTGATGTGTGACACCGGCTAGTAGCTGGTGCGGTCATAGGCCATTAGCCTGCGCCACAAGCACGATGCGGCACTATATCCGGCTGGATCCGAGGGGGCGTCGTGAGCCTGTGTCCACGCGCGTTCGTGGTGTGCAATAACTGCGCGTTGAAGCGCGGGATTTGCCGGTTCAATTGCTCTTCGGCCGCTACGCAATTTCCTTGTTCTCAAGCAGTTAGATAACCATAATCGGCCGTGCATTGTTCAAGTCCGTTTCTCCCCTAGGACGATAGATTTCCGTCAGCTTATCGGACAGCGCCGCCCACCTGACGGTGCGACGTTAGCTGATGTTCGAGCGGCGCACCGCCGATAAATGCCGCTGGAATTCTAGCCTGTTCGGCCTGATCCATCGTTGCGTGGGACCGCCGGGATTCGGCGCATCGTCTAGGGAGTCTTCGTCACATGGTCCCCTGGCCGCGGAGCCTTCGGCAATTCCAACTGGCGGCTGTCGCGGTTATCACAGGGATTTTCGCCGGCGCGTGCGCGGATTTGTCGCCGCCTGACGCCCCGCATCTGAATCGAAGCGCGGCGACGGCAGACTCCGAGGCGGCGAGGGCGTTTGCAGCAGACCGAGACTTGTGCCTGTTTGGCAGC
>CAZERK010000352.1:0-4383 GCA_964514515.1 uncultured Planctomycetaceae bacterium | reverse complement strand
ACCGCCAGACCTGCGTCTGTTTGGATGGTTTCTTCCGGTGCGTCGAGGACGTTCTTCGGCAGAACCTCAAGCGTCCGCAGGCCGCCTTGGTCGGCGGCTGAAGCGCGGCGCCCGATGCGTGCGGTGCCGGTCGCGGTCGGCAAACGAGCATGCCCATGAAGCAATGGAGAATCTTCGCGGCGTTCGTCGGCGTCTTCCTCGCCGCGTACACCCTCCCGCTGGCGAATCCGAAGGTCACGAGCGCCATCGTTGAAGCCTTCAAGATGCTGCAATGGTACGCCCGCGAGCACACGCTGCCGTGCGTCGTACCCGCGCTCTGCATCGCCGGCGCGATCACGACGTTTCTCAGCAAGTCGGCCGTCTTGCGGCACCTCGGCCCAACGGCCAACCGCATCGAGGCCTATTCGGTCGCCTCGGTTTCAGGGACCGTCCTGGCGGTTTGCTCGTGCAGCATGTTGCCGATGTTTGCAGGCATCTATCGCCTGGGGGCCGGGCTGGGGCCCGCCTCGACGTTTCTTTATGCCGGACCGGCGATCAACATCCTGGCGATCTTCCTGACGGCTCGCGTGCTCGGTCTTGAACTGGGCGTCATCCGGGCCGTCGGGGCCGTCGTTTTTGGTTTGGTGCTCGGTCTGCTGATGGCGGCCGGCACGTCGACTGGACTGGTTCAGAAGATGATCGCCTCGCGCGGCCTGCAAGCGGCGAACGCCGGGCCAAACGCGTCGCCAGCCTCCTCGTGGGGGCGGTCGGCGTGTTTCTGTTGATTGGATGACGCGACGCGGCACGCGCGCCGGGCTTGGCGACGTCGTCGCCGGCTGCTATGCACCGTCGCCCGGCCGGGCGATCTCCACGAAACCGTCGATGATGATGCCGGCGGCTTGCGGGCCCGGCGAGATGATCTCGCCGTAAGGCGCCGATCCGTCGGGCGTCGAGAACGGCGGCGACGCATCCCAGAGCGCCATCGGAATGATGTTGCCGAGCATGTCGTTGGCCAGGCCCAGCGTGACCGGGTACTGCCGGGTCGTCAGGCTCATCAGCGATGCCTGCTCGGGCGGCGCAAACGGGAAGTCGCTGCCCCATAGCGGGGCGATGCCGCCGAGCACCGATTCCGGGAAGATCATGCCCGGCGCCATGAACAGCTCCAACTCGCCGATGCGCACAATGCCGACTTCCGTGTCTAGCATGCCGCCCGGCGCCGCGCGATCGATCAGGCACGTTGCGATTCCCAGGGATAATGCCGGGTTCTCCAGCGGCACGCGCAGTCGCCGGGTGATGGCCTCCAGGTTGACGGAGGAATCGAGCCACGCACCGCTTTCCGCGAGCACGTCCAACGCTCGGTGCGCCAGCCGATACCCGTACGCCTGGGCTTCGGCGTGGGCGGGGTCCGGCGTCGCGCCCGTCGTGAGCGGCTCGGTGTGCGCCGGCACGATGCGCCCGCCGAGCGCGCCGTTGAAATACAGGCAGACGCCGGCCTGCGGTGCCACAAGTATGTCACCCTCAGAGACGCCGTTCTCGACGGCCTCGCGCAGCCAATGCGGGAAATCCGACGAGACGTCGAAGTTCAGCGAGGGCACCAGGATCGGATGGGCCGCGTAGTGCACGGCGGTCGCGATGACCTCGTCGCTCTGGGCGTCGACGGCTTGCCAGACGGTCAACGTGTCGTCGATCAGCACGGGATCACGCGTGTCGCGGCTCAGCGGGCGGTCGCCGCTCGTTCCCGCCGCCACGCGCATCCGAGCCGGCCTCAACCGATCAACCGCTTGCGCCACGGCCTCCACGCCGCGCTCCCGCAGGAACGGCATGTAGGGGTCTTCGCCGCAGAGGAAATCGCCCGACCAGGCGCCGATCACGTCGGGGGCGCTGTGCGTGTGCGTTGCCGCGACGGCGAGGTAGTCAACCGGGGCGCGCTCGGCCACGGCCTGCCGCAGGCGCACCACGTCGTCGTACTGAATGCCGATCAGGTCCAGCGCCGCCAGGGCGATCCGCAACTCGCCGTTGTCGAAGACGACGACGCGCGCCCAGAGATCGTCGTGGACGCCCAGCGCCAGTCGATACGGGATTCCGCCGGCCAGGAAGACGTACTGCTGAGGCGTGATCGGCACGGCGGCGGCGCCGACGAGCAGAGTCTCCGGCGCGGCCGACCGCAGGGCCGCCTCGGGCCAGAGCACCTCCTGAGGCGCGCACGCGACTGTCCAGGCGACGAACAAGAGCAGGCTTGCGGCGAGGGCAAACGCCTGGCACCACGATCCCGTCTGTCGCGCGACGAGGTTGTCGCATGGACGAAAGGGATCGAGCGGGGCTCGTCCGCGCGGGCGGCGCTGTCGGTGCGCCTGTTGGTGGCTCGACTCTTCTCTCTTACCCGACATCACTACATCGTAACAAGTCCTGGACGGTGCCGGCTGCGCTGGAAGAGCGCGTGGCAACGGAGAGCTGCGTCGCTCGCGCGACCGACGCCACGGCATACGCGCAAGGTGCCGCGTGCCGCGGTAGGTCGCTCTTGCCTCGCGCTGGCGAGCAAGGCCTCATGCGTTCGCGCGTCCGGGAATGTCGCCTCGCCTTGAGAGCCGCAGGCCTTTCAATGAATTGCATGAAACCGGGGAACCTGCGTTAACGTTTGAGGATCGAGCTTCTCCAGTTCGAGCCGCCAGCGTTTTCAAGACAGAAGCCGTGGTTGGGGTGTTGATGGACTTTGTTGGTTCACGAGCAGTGGTTGCGACGTGTCCAGCGCAGCCGGGAGACGGCGGCAAGGCGCGCTCGCCGCGACACCATTGATAAACGGACAAATAGATGATATTTTGGAGTTTCTGGCGTTGGAGTGGCGTCTGGCGGCCGTTCGGCACGCTTTTCTGACATCTGGGGCTTGCTTCGGCTTGCAATTGCAAACCGCGTCGATCTTGGCGTCTCGCATAAGGGGAGGAGTCAAATGCGGCGGGTCTCGGCTTCGCTGGGTATTGCTATGGTGGTGGCGGCCGCGGTCATCCCATTCATCGCCGGCTGCTACACGATCGTTCCGGTAGACCCGCCGGCCGGCTATTCGGCCACAGGGAGGAGCGTCACGACACGGCTCGGGTCGGGCGGCGTCTTCAACTTCACCCGCAACGTCACGGTGAACAACATCGTGGACATCACGTTGTTCAGCAAAGACCCGACCGACCATCCATGCTGGTGTGATCTCCTTTTGGCGCTGGCGGACCTCCAGGTCCAGGTCTGGGGCGGGTCGAGCTCGGGAACCGTCACGGTACAAGTTCTCATTGACAGTGCCGGCACCGCGTCACCCTGCACCACGGGCGAGGGGGTCGGCACGTTTCAGATCCGGGTCACGAACGGCGTGGCGAGCGTCATCGTCGGGAGCCTTCGCCTCTCGGCTTACGCCCTTCAGTGCGTGCTTTCCAACGACTTCAGCATGTGCATCAACGTCACGGCCGACTTCGATGGTCGCTTGACCATCGCCCAGTTCACATTCTCGTTTGCGTCCTCCACGTCGGGCTGTGACGATCCAACACCCCCGCTGACGCAGTGCGAGGAGTTGTGGGCGGCGTATGAGCGCGCGGTGGCCGACGGCAACGGCGTTCCGGGCCAGGATGCGTGCGCGTGCGAAGCGTGCGAGCGCCTCCTCGACATCTTCGATGCGGGGTGCGTCACCGAGGGAGACGACGTGATGCAGGTGATGTACCAGTACGGCTGGGTCGACACGGTGGCCGACGGGCGAGCCTGGGTCCAGGGCTGCATCACATGGTGCGGATGGACGTGTCAAGCGTGGCAGGAACAGAGAGAGCAGCTTGTCTTCGAGAAGCAGCAGGCCTACGCAAACGGCGATTATGATCTCGAGGATCAGATTGACTGTCAGATCATCCAGGGCGATCTGAACGCCCTGAACGCCGGCTGCGAGGATTTGGGCGGGCCGGATTACGTCGAGCAAATGCGGCAGACCTATCAGATGGCGTTAGGCATGCAGTGCCAGGGCTGAGCCGATGGCGATTCCAACGCTTGATGCGGGCGCTCGGTATTGCCATTGAAGTCCGCATAACTTCTTTTCAGCATTAAGGTTGTGGCGATACACGGGTCGACTTGACTGCCCGAGAATATCGTGTACATTTAGGGGTGCGCGGGAGCGGAAGGCCGCAAGGGCTTTCCAAGTTTGCAGGGTGTGAACTCCCGGGCAGAATTGTGCTTGACACGGATGGTGAGCTTGATATGCTACGCTGCTCGCCTCGTGGGGAGGATTCCTGCGGGCGGGACGGTCGGGAGGCTTTGCCGACCGACCGACGGCGATCTGCTCTTTGACAAGTAAACAGAGATCAATGCCGCGAGAATGTAGGGCGCGCTGCACGCTGCAAGGTGCGGCTCCGCCGCTGCGTCATCGGGCCGGGCCCCGGGCCGCGC
>CAZERK010000351.1:0-4392 GCA_964514515.1 uncultured Planctomycetaceae bacterium | reverse complement strand
TCGATGCCGCTGGCAATCGCCTCGCCGATCCGCTCCGCAAGCTTGATGTACTGCTGGGGCCCCATGTTTTCGCTGAACACGCCGTAGAGTTTCTCCGTCCGGAGATTGCAGACGTCGGCCAACTCGGGAACGGAACCGTACAACTCGCCCGGCGAGAACGCCGGGATGACCGCCCCCGTCCGGTAGTCCAGCCGGCTGGCGATGGTGCCGCCCGTGCCGAGCAGGATGACGTTCGGCTTCTTGGGATCGTAGGGAAACTCTTTCTCCGGGATCTTGTAATGGGCCTCGCGGCGTCCCTTCTCCACGATCTTGCTGACGGACGCCGCGGCGACCCCGATGTTGTAGCCGCTCGGCAACTTCATCACGAGGTGCTGATCGTCGGCCGTCTCTGATCGCGGCAGGATGATGCCGCGAAACATGCCTTGCTTCGAATACACCTCGACGTCGCTCCAGACGCCGACTTGCTGCCGCTCCAGAAGCGATCGGGTGATCCCGCGATACCCTTTCAGGCGGTCGTCGCTCATGCCCGCACCTCATCACGCCGAGAGTCGTCTCGTTGATCCAATCCCATGCGCTCGGCCAGGCGATGGACCACCTGTCTGCCGGGAATCCGCCATATGCCGTTCCGCATCAATTCGCCCGCCAGGTGACGGAACATCTTCTCCCGCGTGACAAACCGGGAGCGATCCGCGCGGCTCAGCAGCTCTTCGATGCGGTGGTCGAGCGATTCGACGGCATCGCCGCCGTCCTCCGCGGCGCTCGCAAGCGCCGTGCCGATTCGCGAAGCAACCGCCTCCGCATCCCCCGCCCCGCGCAGGGCCTCGCGGAGCAACCGCACGACGCCCTCGCGGCTAAGGACGCCTCGAGCGTGGGCCTGGAATACTCGGTAGAGGTCGTCGTCTCGCAGTCGGCCCGGCTGCAGGCCCTCTCGCTTGAAGGCCTTGAACCGCTGGCACAAGACAACAGACGCGAAGATCGGATCGATCCGAAGTCCCTTCACGAGGCGGGCGAACAGGTCCGCTCTCGGCGAGATGCACAATGGGAGGACCACGTCCTCGGGCAGCTTCAACGCTCGGTACTCGGCTTCGCGGTCCCAGACGGGCGTCGGCAGTTGGCGGGCGATCCTGGCCAGGCGGTCCTCTGCGATCATCATGGGCGGCAAGTCCGTGTCCGGATACATGCGCTCCGCGCCCGGGAGCACGCGCTCGAAGCCCGTCGTGCCGTCTTTGTTGGCCTGCCGGGTGTCCGAAGGAATGCCCTCGGTCGCCTCCCGCGCCCGGATGGCGATTTCGCTACAGGCCATCTCGGTGTCCTGATCATTCCCCCAGACCAGAATCAGGGCATCCTGCTCCCCCGCCCCCGTCCGCTTGCGCAGTTCCTTCCAATCGCGAACGGACAGCAGATCCGACGCCGTGTCGGAGTGGACGATGTTCGGCAGCTTCGTGAGGCAGGCGATGACGCGCACTCGGTCGGCGAATTCCTTGGCGAAGACCGTATGCTCCTGGACGGTCTCTCCCAAGAGGCCCGCGAAACCGTTCAGCACGACGCACTTGATGCGAAGACCTTCGCGGAGAGCCTCCTGGATCGGTTGGTACGGCGACTTGGCAACTGCTCGCGTCACGTCGTACCGGCTCCAGCGGAGGGTCCCGGGCGTCACGCCTCGACGCTTCAGCTCGTCCCGGATGTGCAGCAGCGCGCACTGGCGCATCGCCTCGTTGTAAACCAACAAGGGAATGCGTGTGGCCTGTGGCACACCCTTGATCTCCACGCGTGTGCCGCCCCGCACGCTGACGTTGACGTCCTCGCGGGCCGCGCCGTACCCCGTTCGCACGCGCCCCGTGCTTCGGCAGACCATGCTGATGATTCGGCAGACGTCGGCCACCTCCTGGGGCGTGCGCATGTCCGGCTCCGTCACCGTCTCGACAAGCGGCATGCCCAAGCGATCCGTCAGGTAGACGCGATCGTGGCCGACATCGGAGACTTCCCGGCAGGCATCCTCTTCCAGCGACAGTTGTCGAACGCCGATCTTGCGGCCCCTGTACGGAATCCAGCCGCCGACTCCGAGGATGGCCGTCCGCTGGAAGCCGGTCGGAATCGAGCCGTCGAGATACTGCTTCCGGGCGATGTGCATCTCGCCGACCATATTGAGGTTGAACAGCAGCGAGATTTCCAGGGCGATGTCCAACGCCTCGTCGTCGGGGAAGAACGGCGGAGTGTCGTCAAACTCGTACGTACAGACCGTGTCGTGATGAATCCGGTAGTAGATATTCTTCCGCGTCTTCTTCTCCATGAGCGCGGTGCCGTCGTACTCGCCCAACTCCGACAGCGTGGGGCGCATGTGGCGGAGCACCTCGGCATCGAACTCGTCGCTGTACTTGCCGGCTGGACAGCGGCAGAACAACTTCCTACGGGTGAGGAGCTGTTGGTGGACTTCCAGGCCGGACATGAAGCCGATGGCTTCGTAGTCTGCCGGCGTCATCTCGTCAAAGGGCTTGAACTGAAACGGCATGTTGCGTCGCCTCCCCGGCGCCGAAACTTGTAGGTTACTTCCGCGGCTCGCTCCCCGCAAATGCCCCCGCGCCCCCGTTGCGGCGCCCAAGGCAATCGCATTCTCGCCGGGTTGGCCACGACGGCGTACGTCTGAACAGAGGCGTCCCGACATGTCGAGACGGCTCTGTTTGGGAGAATGCAATTGCCCTGGCGGCGCCTCCGCCCGATCGCCCCGCATCGCGCGACGGTTCCACCGCCAGTCGCCCACGCCGCTCCCCGATTGCAACGGCGGTCGCCGTCTGCGTTCGTCAAGCGTCCAGGTACAGGCAATACTCGTAGGGGTGTGGCCTGGAGGCCACGTGCTCGGTTTCATCCCGCCGCTTGGCGGAAATCCAACCGTCGACAAATGCTCGCGTGAACACCTCTCCCTTCACAAGAAACTCGTGATCTGCCGCGAGGGCGTCCATCGCGTCGTACAGGGACCGGGGAATGGGCGTGATCTTGCGGCGAAATGCGTCATCCTGCTTCGCGATATCCACGTCGAACGGACCGAAGCCGTGGGCCGTCGGGTCGATCTTGTGGACGACGCCGTCCAGGCCGGCCATGAGCATCGCCGCCAGCGTCAGGTAGATGTTGCCCGTGAAATCCGGCGGCCGATACTCGATCCGCTTGTCCTGCGGCGTGACGGCGTACTTCGGCACGCGAATCGCCGCCGAGCGGTTCGCCAACGAGAAGAACAGGTTCACCGGCGCCTCGTAACCCTCTTCCAAACGCTTGAACGAGTTCGTCGAAGGATTCGTCAGGCCGGTCAACGCGCGGCCGTGCTTGAGCAGGCCGGCGATGTAATGCAGCGCGAGGTCGCTGAGGTTCGCGTAGTTCTTCTCCTTCTCGTCGTAGAACAACGGCTGGCCGCCCTTGTCCACCTTCTGGTGAACGTGCATCCCCGTGCCGGCTTCGCCATAGACGGGCTTGGGCATGAACGTGGCCAGCTTGCCGTGCCGTCGGGCGACGTTCTTCACCACGTACTTGATGAGCATCGTCCGATCCGCCGCCTGCACGAGCGGGCACAGGTCGATCTCGATCTCGCATTGTCCCGGCGCCCCCACCTCATGATGGTGATAGCGCACGGCGACGCCCATCGCCTCCAGGTGCGTGACGACCTCGCTGCGAAGATCGTGCAATCGCTCGTTGGGCGGCGCCGCGAGGTATCCGCGCTTGTGACGGATCGGCGCGGTCAGGCCTTCCGTCTCGACCTCCCCCGACAGGATGGCCACGAGCGAGTTGTACGGCTCGTTGACCACTTCGACGCGATCGAACACGTAGAACTCGAACTCCGGCCCCATCATGGCCGCGTCCGCGACGCCGATCGACTGCATGTACGCGACCGCCTTATGGGCGATCGTCCGGGGATCGCTGGGAAACGGCTTCTTGGTATCCGCCGTCACCGTGCTGCAGATGAAGCTCAGCGTGGGCTGCTCCCAGAAGGGATCCAGGAATCCCGTTGCGGGGTCCGGCATCGCGACGACGTCGCCGCTCTCGACGGTGCTGAAGCCCGACCCGGACGAGCCGTCGTACCCGACGCCCTCCTCGAAATGCTTCTGCGAGAAATTCCTCGCCGGAATCGTGACGTGCAGCCATTGCCCGGCCACGCCCACGACCTTGAGATCGACCATCGCGATCTTGTTCAACGAGATGAATTTGAGCGCTTCCGCGGCTGAGCCGAACATGCTCGCATTCTCCCTACGTTACGGCCGCCTGCCGATACGTGTTTGGCGTTCGGCACGGAGGCGCAGATGTAGCGTCGGCCCCCCGTGGCCGACGCGAAGGACTCGGAAGCTCGCTCATGCGCTGCGTCGGCCACGGGGGGCCGACCGCTACACGCTGAACACGTGCCTACCGCAG
>CAZERK010000350.1:1849-4404 GCA_964514515.1 uncultured Planctomycetaceae bacterium | reverse complement strand
GCCATGCGAGGCGACATCAGGCGCTGCAATCCCCTCTCCCCCTTGGGGGGAGGGAGCAGCGGCCGCCCGTACGGCTACGTCGTCGCGACGATGTAGGCGTTCCAGCCGGGCGTGTTCTCGGCCTTGAGGCACGGTCGATAGACGCCGTTGCCCTCCCCCTTGGCGTCCGTACCCTCCCAATAGACCTCGCTGGACGCGAAGCCGGCCAACGCGAGCGCGTCTCGAATCCCGCCCAACGTCCACAACCGCCAGTCATACGTGAAGGCTTTCTTCAACATCGTCCCGTCGGGAAACGCGAAATGGATGTGGCAGACGGTATGGTCGTCGATCGGATTGTACTCGGCCTGGTCCCAGATGTAGACGAAACCGTCGTGCTTGGTCACGTCCTTCTGCGCCCGTTGGGCTTCGTAGCCGCCGTAGGCGTCGAGCACGAAGAGACCGCCGGGCAGGAGCGAGCTCCGCACGGATCGGAAGTAGGCGACGAGATCGTCGAGCTTCTTGAAGATAAAGTAGCTGAAGTTGAAGGCGCCGACGACGTGGACCTTGGGCTGTTGGACGCGCAGGACGTCGTCGTGGAGGAGATGGACGCGGGCGGCGGCGTCCGGGCGCAGGCGGCTGAGGTTGTTGCGACGGCCCCAGTCCAGCGTCGGCTCGTGCAGGTCGATGCCGTAGGCGTGATTCTCTCGCCGCCGTCCGACCCATTCGCAGGCGTTCAGAAAGGTGCCGCAGAAGTCCTCGCGAAACAGGTGCGGCGGGCGACCGTGGAGCCGTTTGTACACGCGGTCGATGAACGTGACCTCGGCCTCGGGAGACTGAACGGACTGCTGATAGAGCACGAACTTGTCTGCGGTCTTGGCGGTGTAGGTCGGCATGATACTCCAGGCTGTTGCGAGAAGTCCTTGAAGACGAACAACCATCGAATCAGGCGACGGCTCGCATCAAACCGGCTGGCGATGGCCGTCGATCGCAGCAGCGCTCGACGGCGGCAATTGCCGGTCGCGGGTGCGTCCAGCGGCGCCGGCCGTCGATCGAAACGCCAGCCGTCATAACGGTTTGACGTAGACCTCGGCCGTGAGGCCCTCCAGTTCCGCCTTGATCGGCGCTACGCCTGCGATCGGGCAGCTCAGAAGGTCCTGGGCGAGCGTCTCGCTCATGACGTAGGTGCCGAAGCCGTTGACGACGCGCTTGACGTTCTCGTCGCCGACAATCGCGAGCTCGATCCGCTGTTCGTATCGCAGATCGAGCTGCTTGCGAACCTGCTGGATCTGGTTGATGAGGTCGCGGGCCGCGCCTTCGTCTCGTAACTCCGGCGTGACGTGCGTGTCGAGCACCAGAATGCCGCAGCCGGGAATCCGCTGGGCGGAGAAGCCTTCCTTGGCGTGCAGCTCGACGGCGACCTCCTCGCCCGACAGCTCGACCGTTCGGCTGTCGACTTCGACCGTGCAGGCGCCCGACTGCTCCAACTGGCGGACCCGTTGCTCGATATCGGGATGCTTCGCCAACGCCGCCTTGATCTTCGGGGCCAAGGGGCCGTGCTTGGGGCCGATCTTCTTGAAATCCGGCTTGAGTTCGTAATGCACGTACGCGTCGATGTCGCCCGACGAGACGTACTCGATGCGCTTGAGGTTCAACTCGTCCTTGACGATCTCCTCGAAGGCCTGGATGACGCCGGCCTCGCGATGGAACAGCTCCATCCGCGCCAACGGCTGTCGGACGCGAATCTTCGCCGCCGACCGGGCCGCCCGACCGCACGAGACCAGTTGCCGAACGCGCCGCGTATCGGCGTTGAGCTTGGGATCAATCCGCCGCTCGACCGCGCCGCGCGTCGCTTCGGTGATCGGATAGTCGCACAGGTGGACGCTGAGCGTGGCGTCGGGATCGTGCGTGCGAACGAGGTTCTGATACATGGACTCCGCGAGAAACGGCGTGAACGGGGCGATCAGCTTGGAGAGCGTGACCAGGCATTCGTGGAGCGTGGCGTAGGCGGCCTGCTTGTCGCCGTCCATGCCCGACCGCCAGAATCGCTCGCGGCTGCGGCGGACGTACCAATTGGACAAGGCGTCCACGAAGTCCACCAGGGCCTTGGAGGCGTTGAAGTTGTCGTAGGCCTCCAGATGGCGGTACACGTCGAGGCAGCATTGACTCAGCTCGCTGAGAATCCAGCGGTCGAACTCCGTGGGAGGCGGAGGCGGCGTTGCCATGCCGGCGGGTTCCGCTCCCGCATCCCGATGCGCATCAGCACGGTTCTGTGCAGACGTGCTGCCGTGTTGCGGCGTCCAGCGGTCGATGTTGGCGTAAATGACGAAGAAGCTGTAGCAGTTGTACAGGCGGATGAGGAACTCGCGCTGGCCCTCGGCGATCGTCGATTCCTGGAAACGGATGCTGGTCCAGGGCGTCTGCCCGCTGAAGAACAACCACCGCATGGCGTCCGCGCCTTCGTGCTCGAACACGTAATCCGGGTCCTTGTAGTTCTTCTTGGACTTGGACATCTTGAGCCCGTCCTCGCCCATGAGCAGGCCGAGCACGATGCAGTTCCTGAACGGCAGCGGGAAGCG
>CAZERK010000350.1:0-1839 GCA_964514515.1 uncultured Planctomycetaceae bacterium | reverse complement strand
GGCCCGCCCACGACCTCGCGCGGGATGCGGGCGACGCCGTGGGGACCGAACAGCATCACGCTGATGGCCGTCAGCGAGTAGAACCAGCCGCGCGTCTGGTCGAGGGCCTCGCTGATGAAGTCCGCGGGGAACTGCGACGCGAACAGGTCGACGTTCCGGTGCGGGTAGCCCCATTGCGCAAACGGCATCGCGCCGGAATCGAACCAGCAGTCGATGACGTCCGGGACGCGCTGCATCTGGCCCTTGCCGCAACTCGGACAGGTGAACGTGATCGCGTCGATGTAGGGCCGATGCACCTTGAGGTGATCGGATAGGCCGGGATCGGCGGCCTGGGCCTGCTCCCAGGCCTCCAAGCCGCTCACGCCGGGCTTGGCCGTCAGCGCCGCATACGAATCGACGGCTTCCATGTGCCGGCACGTCTCGTCCTGGCAGACCCAGATCGGCAGCGGCGTGCCCCAGTAGCGCTCGCGCGACAGCGCCCAATCCACGTTGGACTCGAGGAACTTCCCGAACCGGCCCGCCTTGATGTGGTCCGGCAGCCAGTTGATCTCCTGGTTGTTGCCGAGCATGTCGGCCTTGAAGTCCGTCGTGCGGATGAACCAGCTTCTTCTCGGGTATTGGATGAGCGGGTCTTCCTCCGCCCGCCAGCAGAACGGGTAGTCGTGGCGGTACTGTTCCTGGAGCACGAGAACGCCGCGGTCCTTCAACTCCCGACAGATGTCCTTGTCGCAGTCCTTGACCCAACGGCCCTTGTACAACGGGCAGTCGTCCGTGAACTTGCCGTCCGGCGCGACGGAGCACAGCATCGGCACGGCCTGCGGATTCTCGTAGCGGCGGCGGTACTCCTCGTAGAGAACGAAGTCGACCTCTCCGAACGCCGGCGCTTCGTGGACCAGGCCCGTGCCGGCGTCAAGCGTCACGAAATCGGCCGCCAGAACGCACCAAAGGGCGTGCTGTCGGCCGCCGTTGTCCTTGGTCGCCGCCTGATAGTCCGCGAGCGAGACGCTCGGGGCGCCCGGCACGAAATCGCTCGCCGGGCGAGTCGCGTAGCAGTCAAACGGCGGCACGTAGCGCAAGCCGATCAGTTCGGCGCCCTTGAACGTGCGGACGATCTTCCATCGCTTCGTCGCCTTGAGCTTCTTGGCGATCGTGTCGAAGAGCGCGGCGGCGAAGATCAACTGCTCGCCGTCGACTTCGTCGAGCACGAGGGCGTAGTCGAAATCGTCGTGCACGGCCGCGAACATGTTGCTCGGCAGCGTCCAGGGCGTCGTCGTCCAGACGAGGAGGCTCGGCACGGCAGAGGCGCCGGCGCCCGATGAGCCGGAAGAGCCGCCGGGGACTGACAGAGACGCGGCCTCGCCGAAGACCGCGTTGTATCGCGCATCCTTGACGAGCGGGAATCGCACGAAGACCGACGGATCGTCCACCTCGCGGTAGCCTTGTCCGACCTCGCCTGCCGACAGGGCCGTTCCGCCCTGCGCCCACCACCAGACGATCTTGTGGCCCTGGTAGAGCTTGCCGGCGTCGAACAGGCTCTTGAGCGCCCACCAGACGGACTCGATGTAACTCTGATGATACGTGACGTAGGCTTCTTCGAGGTTCACCCAGAAGCCGATCCGCCGCGTCAGTTCCTCCCATTCCTTCGTGTAGCGGAAGACGGACTCCAGGCATTTCTTGTTGAACGCCTCGATGCCGTAGGCCTCGATCTCCTCCTTGGTGTGGATGCCCAGCTCCTTGCAGACCTCGACCTCGACCGGCAGGCCGTGCGTGTCCCAACCCGCCTAGCGGGCGCAATAGTGCCCCGTCAAGCTCTTGTAGCGCGGAAACAAGTCCTTGATG
>CAZERK010000349.1:3471-4420 GCA_964514515.1 uncultured Planctomycetaceae bacterium | reverse complement strand
CCCAGCCGAGCGAACCGCACGCCACCTCGAGGATTTGGGCGAGGCTCCCCTGTCCGGCACGGCTCAGTTGCCGCTCCAACATCTTGGGAGCGTCGACCTTGCTCGTGATGCGGTATTGGATGTCCAGGTCAGCCAGCGCCTGGGACGTGTAGGGCGTCTGGTTGCATTCGCGAAGGAGCTTCAACTCCTCCCAGGTCGCCCTTCGATTGACGCGAGCCAACGGCTCGCTCGCCGACACGACGATGCCGTCCTCCCCCACGACGTACGTCATGCCGAGCGGATCGAGCACCTGCGGCAGGATTTCCCGCAGCGAGGCATGGCTGACCGACAGATCGGCGATCTTCGTGTGACGGCCCCACGGCAGCAGCTCGGCCGCGGCGTCCGTCATGGCGATCTTGACGCTCGCCTGTCGGCCGATCTCGGCGAGGGCGTCGGGAATCTCCATGCTGCTGAGGCTCAGTTGCGGGAGCTTCCGGTCCATCGCCTGGGCCACGGCGCCGTCGTCCTGAGCGCGGGCCGTCGTCAACGGCACGATGCAGGCGGCGCCAAGCAGCAGACTCCAACAGCGTAATCGTTGGCGGGAACTCATGAAAGGCACCTCCGCGTATCTTGCTTCCATCAGGCGGCGGCGATCATCGTAGCACAACGATTCGGAGAATCCCATCGGTCGGCCTCCGGTCCGCTGCATGCGACGCTATCCGAGCCCCAAACGCAGAGCCCCCGACAGACGCCGGGGGCTCTTGGAGGGTGCAGTCTTGCCGTGAAGGTCCTCCGCGGCAGTCCGCCTGATTGCCTCGCGTATCGTGGCGGGGATGGAAGCAGACGGAGGGCGACGTTGCGCCAGTCGCGGCCTCGTCGCTTCGCGTCTATTCGACGACCATCTCGCCCGGCGAAACGTCCTGCGGCTGGGATTCCTTCTGGATTTCCTTCTTCTCGGTGATCTTGCATT
>CAZERK010000349.1:0-3461 GCA_964514515.1 uncultured Planctomycetaceae bacterium | reverse complement strand
CGAGAGCCGTCAGGACGTTACAAGCGAGTCTTCGTAGCATAGTCTTGCTCCGATGCTGCGATGAATCCGTTGTCCAGGCCCACGCAGCAGCACGTCCGCGAGCCTGTCCGATCCGACGGCGGCGCTTCGCGTCGTCTGCGCCGCGCCGCCGGGATCGTGGCGGGCGATTACCTGCGCGCTATACGAATGTACTCGTGCACGATTTCCCAAATCTGCATGGCCGGCATCTCGACCGTCACGGTCGCGGTGCCGTCGCTGTCGTACCGGGTCGACTTCACGTAGGACCCCGTGATGTAGGCGTTGAGCTGCTTGTTGATCTCGTCGTGCTGCGTGACGAAATCCTGCACCGTCGTGCTGGAGTCGATCCGGAAGCCCATGATCCGCTCGGCAAGCCTCCGCTTAGCGTCGACTTCCGCCGCGCGGGCCGCCATCAACCTGCCCTGCGGCGTGCCGGCCATGTCCGCGGGAGGAACGCCGTTGCCATCGGCCCGAACCATCTCGGCCGCCCAGTCGGGGATATTGACCTGCACCTTCGCGGCGGCGATCTGAATCGCCGGCGGCCGCGGGACGCCCATGCCCGTGGCCTCAAACGTCCGGCTCCTTAAATTCTTGGTGACGTGCTCGATGTCCGTGCCCGTTACCTTATCACCCTTGTAGTGTCGTTTGTGCAACATCTTGATCGTGGTGATAACCGATTCGACCGGCACTTCCATCGTCACCTCCACGATCAGGTCATCATGGTGGTAGTACGGACCGCCGACCTCCTGAGCGCCGACCAGCGTATCCTGTGCCTCGGCGGTGATCACGTCCGACTCGGCGACGAAGTCGCGAACGAGCGTCTCGCTGGTGAGCCGAAGGCCCTTGATGCGCTCAACCAGCCTCCGCATGGCGTCCACGCGGGCGGCTCGCACGGCCATCAAGCGCTCCTGCGCAGGGATGGCCCTCCAGATGGGCGGCACGACGGGATCGGGTAGCGTGACGCCGGCCGGGACCGGGATGGCCCCGCCTGGAATATCCGCGGGCAGATCGGGCCTCGGAGCCCCCATGCCAATCGCCTTGATGACGTCCTTCTTGACATACTGCTTGATGCTCTCGAAGTCGGTCGCCTTGAGCGAGTCTCCCTTGTAATGGCGACTGTGCAGCGACTTGAGCTCCTCGATGACCTTGGCGACCGTAACCTCGGCCTCGACCATGCACACCAACTCAGAATCCCATTTCGGCTGGCCCAGGCGGATGCCGCGGACGAACGTGTCGAGGTCGGTCTGGATCGTATCCGACTCGGCCACGAAATCGCGAACGTACGTCTCCGACGTGATCTGCAAGCCGTTGACGCATTCCGCCAGCTTGCGGTAGGCGTCGGCCTCGGCGGCTCGCTTGGATAGCAGCTTGTTCTGGGCCTCGGTTGCCGCATCCTGGGCGATGACGATGCCCGGGGCGGCGACGGCGGCCAACAACGCCAGACTGACGACTGTCTTCCACGCTCTCATGCTGAATCCTCCGATTTCAATGATGACTCGAATCGTTTCTGCCTGTAACGGACTTCGTGGCCTTGTGCGGTCAGCCACGCTGTCTGCCTCTTATTGCGTGGCGCCGGCCAACAGCCGGTGCGGCGCACAGGCTATTAGCCTGTGCCACATCCTGATGCTCTGATGCTGACTGACTGTACGAGCAAGCCGTAGCAGAAAGGGACCGGCGCCTTGCGGCACGCCGCCCCCGCACGCGCTTCCTGATCTAGACCCGCAAGTCGCCGGTCAGGTTAGCGGCGAGACGCGACGAACCGCCTCGTTGTATTGCTGATCCTTCGTTTCGAGCGACAGGGCCTGCTTGTAGTACTTCAGCGCCTGGTCGAACTGCCGGAGCTTCTCGCAGGCCACGCCGGCGCCGAACAACGATCGATGGTCGTCGGTGTCCTCGCTGATGGCCTGCTTGAAGTTCTCCAGAGCCGTCTCGTAGTCGTCCACGACCAAGGCCCGAACGCCTGCGACGCTGCTCTCGCTCTTGCCCGGCTTGACGGTGACGGACGTCTCGATATCGACGGGCAGGAACTTCTGCACGAACGCCTGGACCTGCTGCTCCACGATCTCGCCGATGATCTTGTCGCGCGGCGTCATGTGCGCTTCGGTCTTGGACCCGCCGAAGAACGGGCTCGTCTTGGTCTTGCTGAAATGCTGCGTCGGCTTGCCGCTGTACGGCACGATAACCTCGTTCGTCGCCGCGTCCTTGAGCTGGAACTGGCACTGCGCGGTGATCGCCCGAGACTCCTTGTCGACCTCGGTCGTATGGACGGACCCGCCGCCGCCGCGCGCCCAGCCGATCGCGCTGACGGCGTCGATCGTCCGGCCCTTGCCGGCCTGCTTGTCGATCTTGATCGTCACCTTGCTCGTGATGATGGCGCTGGCGCCCTTCAAGGCCGCCTGAGCAACCTCGTCGCCCGAGTCGGTGATGCCGGCGGCCGCGAGGTCCTTCTCCTCCAGGGCCAACTTGACGTGCTCGCGATCTACGAGCTTCAGCGGGACGTCATGCTTCTCGGCGGCAGCCTGGAGATGGTACTGCACCAAGTCCGCCGTCATGACCGACCATTTGCTCTGGTCGAACTCCTCCGTATCGCCGCTGACGTCGGCGTTCCGCACGGCGATGTTCAGGTACTGCTCGGGGAGCGGCTCCTTCGGCTCAATCGTGCAGTTCAGGCTGACGATGGCCGTGGGCCCCTTCGGACCGCAGCCTTGGACGGCCATGACCGCGGCCAACAACGCGCAAACGCATGCAAGTCTCATCTTCTCCTGACTCCTCATAAATCACGCGGACCCGGTTGCGAATACCTATCCCGACATTGCTTGGCCGACCGACTAAGAGTCGGGCCATCTCTGATATCAGACGACGGCCAAAGCCTGCCGACCCGGGGGTACCCGGCCGATAGCGTCCGATAAGGATTGTAGGATGCACGTCTTATGATGGGGCTGGCGAACTGTCAAGACGCAACTTGTCGCAGCATCCGCCGGGGTTGGCGGAGATAGGAACGGGAACGCCGAAAAGGCTACGGCGTGGAGAGCATGGCGCTGTCGGATTGGAACGAAGCGAGCGGTCTTCCCGCGCGACTCGCTTGCGGGGAGGCCTGCGCCGTGCGCAGCTTCGGCCGCAGGTCGTCAAGGCATCACGAAATCGTGCTCCGGGTGGCGGATGGTCAGAACGGGGCACGGCGACTTTCGGACGACGCGCTCGGCCACGGAACCGAGCAAGGCATTCCGAAGTCCGCTGCGGCCGTGGGTTCCCAACACGATCAGGTCGACTTGCTGCGCGCGTGCGTAACGGATGATTTCCATGAAGGGTCGGCCCACCAGGACCTGCGCCTGAATCCGAAGATCGACGCCCGCCAGATTCGCGTCGACGAACCTCTGGATTTCGACCTTGGAGGCCGTAACCCATTCATCCAGAGGTGGCCCCACGGGCACGCCGCTGCCCGC
>CAZERK010000348.1:0-4429 GCA_964514515.1 uncultured Planctomycetaceae bacterium | reverse complement strand
CCAGCCGCAGCCGAAGCTCCTTCAGAACCTCCTCGACCACGACCTGCTGGACGGGCGACAAGTCCAACCGTTCCAGCATCTCGGCGGCGCCTGTGACGGACAAGACGCAGAACTCGCGGATGTTGGGGCCTTGGCTCGGGCCGGCGGCGCCCTGACGGATCGGCAGGCGAACCGCCAGGGCCTGCTCGTTCAAGCGGCCGCCGTTGCAGTCCGGACAAACGCCCCGTTGCATGAACTGCTCGTAGTACGCGCGGATGAAGGACGCCTGGGCCTTGCGATACTTGTCCCGCAGCTCGGCGATGACGCCGGCAAACGTGTCGCCGTGCTTCCAGACGCCGCCGGACCACCGCCACGCATACGTGATGAGCCGTTCGCCCGTTCCGTAGAAGATGGCGTCGCGGGCTTCGGCCGTAAGATCCTTCCAAGGCGCGTTGAGATCGAAGCCCACCGCTCGGGCAACGCCTTCGTAGATGTGCCGGCGCCAGCGGCCGATCTTCGTGCGCATCGGGGCGATGCACGGGGCCCAGAAGTTGAGCGACGGGTCGGGCACGAGGAGGTCGGGATCGAAGTCGTACAACTCGCCGAGGCCGTCGCAGGTCATGCACATGCCGGCCGGCGAATTGAACGAGAAGAGCTGCGGCGTCGGCGGTTGGTACGACAACGCGCATCGCGCACAGGCGTACTTGGAGGAGAAGACCCGTTCGCCCGGCCAAGCGGCGGAGGCGCTGCGGCGTCTTCCGGGCCTGCGGGGAGCAGCTTCTTCGCGCGAGTCGTCCGCGGCGCCGCCGCCCGAGGGTCCGGCGGGAACGACGAGCAGCGTGCCGTCACCGGTTCGCAAGGCGCTTTCAACCGCCTCGGCCAGCCGTGCGCGCGAGGCCGGGTCAATCCTGAGCCGGTCGATGACGACTTCGATGTCGTGGCGCTGGTTCTTCTGGAGCGACAGGTCGTTGCGAAGCGAGACGACTACGCCGTCAACGCGGGCTCGCACGTAACCGGCGCGAAGCAGATCGTTGAACAGGTCGCGGAACTCGCCTTTCTGACCGCGGGCGACCGGGGCGAGGACGAGGACGTAGGCGTCGGGCCCCGTCGCGAACGCCTGAAGAATGGCCTGGACGATCTGCTCGCGAGACTGCGCGGCGATTGGCCGTCCGCATCGCGTGCAATGCTGCGTGCCGACGCGGGCGTAGAGCACGCGCAGGAAATCGTAGATGCCCGTGATCGTGCCGACCGTCGAGCGGGGGTTCCAACCGGCCGTCTTCTGTTGGATCGCGATGGCGGGCGACAAACCGGAGATCAGGTCGCAGTCCGGCTTCTGCATCTGGCCCATGAACTGGCGGGCATAGGAGGAGAGCGATTCGATGTAGCGGCGCTGGCCTTCGGCATAGAGCGTGTCGAACGCCAACGAGCTCTTGCCGCTGCCGGAGACGCCCGTGAAGACGATCAGTTGATTGCGCGGCAGCGAGAGCGAGACCGATGCGAGGTTGTGCTCGCGCGCGTTTCTGATGTCGATCGTCTCAGGCTCCACGAAGAGACTCCGTACTCGCCAAGCCGCGACCCTCGGGAACGACTGCGCGACGGTTTCCGTTTAGCCGCGACCCTCGGGAACGACTGCGCGACGGTTTCCGTTTAGCCGCGACCCGAAGGGGAGCGCGCACCCACACTGCGGACAGATTCTATCGCGCTGGGCCGACGGGGGTCATGGCGCTTCGCTGACGACGTGGCGGTGCTTGCCGGACGGGTCAGGGGGGATTGCTTCGACGAGATTCAGACGCACGTCAACGTCTTGCCCGATCTGTTGTCTGAGCAGGCGCCGCGTCCGTTCACGGCGGGCCTCGTTGAAGCTGCCATCGCCGACGATGCAAACGTCCAAATCCAGATTGGGCCGTTGGATGACCTTGAACTGCTGGATCGCAGGCTCGTCGCGCAGGACGTAGATGACCGAAAGCGCATGGGCGTATCCGCCGTCCGCCGTCCGGAGCATGTCGGTCTGCCGCCCTTCGATTCGCTCCAGGCGTTCGAGGTTGCGGCCGCACGGGCACGGCTTCGACGAGCGAAGGGCGACGTCGCCTGTTCGGTAACGGATGAACGGCATTCCAAACGCGTCGAGATGCGTAATCGTGATCTCGCCGGGGCATCCGCCCGAAACGCGGCGGCCGGCGGCATCGAGCAACTCGACGATGATGCTCTCCATCGTGACGTGATAGGCCCCCGCCGGGCATTGATGGGCGACGAAGCCGCCTTCACGAGAGCCGTAGCCGTCCGCTACCGGAACGCCGACCTGCTCCTCGATGACGGCCCGGTCCGCCGGCAGGAACAACTCGCCGGTCACAAAGACGGCCCGAAGGGAGCGGTTGCGCAGAGAGACGCCGGACGCCTCCGCATGTCGACAGAGTCGGGCGATGCTGCTGGGATAACCGAACAGATGGACGGGATCGAAACGATGGATGATATCGATGTATCGCGACATCATCCGCGGCGTCATCTTGAAGGCGTTGAGCAGGCGATGGTTGGTCAGTCGATCGCGCCAACGCTTGACGCGATCCTGCGCCGCCTGCTCGACGGGAGACCCCCACAGATAAAGCTCGCGCTGGCCGAGGTCGATGCCGAACCATCGCCTCGACCGGGCTCGGGCCGCCTGATCGGCCGCCTGCCGGGAACGGTCGACCTTGAAAGCCAGCGGCATGCCGGTCGAGCCGCCGGTCGTCATGGTGCACAAGGCAGGCTTCGCGACAGGATCGACCATCTCCTCGCCGTGCCGCGAGATGTCGCGCTTGGTCAGAACGGGCAGACGGCCTAGCGCGTCGATCGTCGCCCGACTTGGGTCCAAACCGGCTTGGTCCAGCCAACGGCGGTAGAACGGACAGCGCGCGTGCGCGTGCGCCAACAATCTGCGGAGTTTAGCCTCCTGCAACGCGCGGAGCTGATCGAGCGACGACCATTGCGTTGCTTCAATCTGGCGCAGATAGGCAAGCGTGGGCCGCCCGAGGATCGACTCGTGCAACGGAAGGAGGAATCGCCTCACGATCCACGGATGCACGAGCAATCTCCTGGCGAAGATCGATAGCGGCCTTGCACAGATGGATGAACCGGGACCGGGGGCTCGGAAGCCCCATCCTCGCCTTGCCGATTGCCATCGATGCGTCGATCGTGGTGAGGAAGGGCCGCGGGAGGCGGCGACGCCCGGACGTTTGCTTGACGAAACGTCGTTCGTGATGCGCAAGTATCAGGTGTCAGGCCGCAGCCCTGCCGGCGATGAAAACGTTGCAGCCAAGCCTCCAACATCGCCAGCTTCCAAAGCGTGGGGCCGTTGAGGCGCCGGCGTGCGAGATGGTCGTCCCAAATCCGCCGAATCGCCTCGGGCTGAAGGTAGTCGTTCAACGCCGCCCCCGGATGCAGCAACTCGTCGCAGAAGCGTTCCCGCAAGGGGCCGAGGAACCAATCGTCCAGCGGTGCCTCGAAGCCGGCCTTGCGGCGGCCGGCGGCTCGACGGCTCAGGTGCTTGGCCATCGCCATCCGCAACGGGTGCTTGCCGGCCGTGCCGCGAATCCGCATGGCGGCCGGGATCGACAACGCGAACTCGACGAAGCGATGGTCCAGCATGGGCGAGCGGACCTCCAGGGCGTGCGCCATGCTGGCGCGATCGACCTTCGTCAAGATGCCGTCGGCAAGGCCCAGGCGTATATCGACATATTGGCACCGCGTCAGATGATCCGGTGCATCGCAGCGGTTGTAGAGCCTGCGGGCATGGTCGATTGGGTCATGGTCACGTGCTTGGGCAGCCATCTCGTGGCGGAACAACGCCCTCGCCGCGTCAGGGTGAAGCGTCGCGATGGACAAGCCGTGCGCGGCGGCCGCGTCGGTCGCCAGATTGCGCAGCGTCGCGGCGGCTCGCAGCGGTCGCGGCATCCACGGGCGACTCGGATAGACGGCCGCCAGCGGCGCCAGAAGCCGCCTTCGCAGCCAGGTCGGCAGCCATCTCCTGGCGGCCTGCTCGTACAGATCGAAGCGATAGCGGCGGTAGCCGCCGAGGGCTTCGTCGCCGCCGTCGCCCGATAGGACGACCTTCACGAATTGCCGGGCGCACTGCGAAAGATAGTACGTCGGGACAGCCGAGGCGTCGGCGAAGGGCTCGTCGAAATGCCAGCAGAGCGTGTCGATCATCGCCGCGGCGTCCGGCCGGGCGAGGGCTTCGTGGTGGGCGGTTCCCAGCCGTGAGGCGACGTCGCGGGCGTAAGCTCGCTCATCGAACGCCTGTTCTTCGAAGCCGCAGGTTAGCGTGTTGATCTCGTTCGCCGCAACCTGCGAGATGGCGGTGACGACGGCGGAAGAATCGAGGCCGCCGCTGAGAAAGGCCCCGACCGGCACGTCCGCGATCAACCGCGGGCGCGTCGCCTGCTTGAGCGTCTCCCAAAGCTCCTCGGCGATTTCT
>CAZERK010000347.1:0-4433 GCA_964514515.1 uncultured Planctomycetaceae bacterium | reverse complement strand
GCCCCGTCCGCGTCGTGCGCCGCTTCTTGCACCCGGAGCCTCAACTCGCCCATCTCAACGTCCGCCCCCAGTCTGACCGCGACGGCATCGCCGCCGACTCCCATGCGCTTGAGCAACAACCCGCCGTCTCGCTCCAACAAGATGAGTCCCGGCTGTGAGGGAGCAAGCCGAACGTGGCATTCTTTCGTCGCCCCCATGAGCAACGGCCCGCTCCAGAGGATGACACGCCGACAGTCGCTTGTCGTGCGAACGCCGTCCCCGAGGTCGAGAACGGCGGCGGCGCTCTTCTTGCTCGGCCGCAGGAACTTCAGTCGCAGCCGCGAGCCGAGCCGAAGCCGGTCGCCGTCCGCCAGCAAGGCATGATCAACGACCTTGCCCGCCAGTTCGACGCCCGAACTCGATATCACGAAGTAGTCCTCGCCGGCTCGGACGATCTCCGCGTGGCGTTCGGAGAGATCGCTGATCAGTTGAAGGTCTGCCGACGCGCCAGGGCCTGCCCGGCCGATCGCGATACGGTCGCTGCGGAGCAGGAGGAAGCTGCCGACGCCGTCGACGCGAAGCAGCAATCGGCTCGGCAATCGTGGTGCGCCGCGTCGCTCTGGCACGATGCCAACGGACTCCCCAGCGGCCTCGGCTGGTCGGCCGGCTCGGCGCGGGCCGACGGCTGGCGGGGCTATCCCGTGCCGCACACCCGTGCCGGCCCCCGTCCGCGTTTCTCCGAGCGGGGTCATCGTGACCGCCCCGGGAACCTCGCGCCCGCATAGCAAGCCCAACGGACCTTCCAGGAGGGCTCGACGGGCGCTATCCAGCGCTTGCAGGTGCTTGCGGACGTCGTTGATCCAAGAACCTGACAGGCCGAGCTGCGCGAGCCGCCCGAGCAGAACGCCTGCACGAGCGTAATGGTCGTTGCTGAGGGCACGAGCCGCCTCGCTCGCCAGTCGGAGGGCCTCCTCCAGATCCTGGCGTTGGGGCCGCGACCGACCAAAGGCGCCCAGCATGGCGAGTTCTCGCTCCGCCCGATCGAGCCGGCCCTCACGAAAGGCCTCGCCGGCCTCCTTGAGAACTTGGTCGACAATCTTCGATTGCAGGTCGGCGATGCCTGGCAGCCCTGCGTGCAGAACCAGACCGGCGTGCAGACGATCGATGGCCGATCCCAGCTGCTCCGCCTTGAAATGCGCTGCGGCTTCGGCGAGCGCAGCCCCAGCCTTCTCAGACTGCTGCTCGATTGCGGCTCGGAGCCGATCGGCGGCGGCGTCGCCTTTCGGGAGGCTGGCCAGGGCGCGGGATGCCTCGTTCAGGCGGCCGGCGGCGATCCGCTCTCTCGCGACTGCCAGCGCGACCTGCCGGTCCGAGGCTGCCTTCTCGTGGTCCTCCAAGGCCTGCCGAGCCCTTCGCTTCCAGTCGTTGATCCTCTCGATCTGTTCGCCGGCGTCGGCGGCGGGTCGCTTGCCAAGTCCGCCCGGGACGCCAACCCCGTCCGGTACGGTCCCCCTCCCGGCTGCGCCAGCTCTGCCAATTACGCCGATCCCGTCTTCCGCGGGGAGCCCGCCCGGCGTGCCGAAGCGGTCCGCGGTTCCATGCTTATGCGGGGCGTTTTGGCCACCTTGAGCGGCGCAACCGGCAGCGCACTCGAAATCCGCCATCGCCTCGGCGAATCGGCGGCTCATCATCTTCTCCTGGCCTCGTTCGAGGAACCGCCCCGCCAGCTCCTCACGGAGTTTCTGGACGCGGGCGTTGTCCGTTGATCCGCCGGCGAACAGGGCTTGCATGGCCTCCTCCAGCCGCCCAGCCGCCAGGGCTTCCTCAGCGCTTCGCAGGCGTATCGCAAGGAGTCGGCCAAACATCGGGAGGCTCCGTTGATCGGACCTGTCTCTGTCGCCCGGGGGCGGGAACCCTCCATCCTCAGGATTGGCAGGAGGTCCTGCCGGGCGACGAACTGTCGCATTCTACTCGCTCAACCGGCAGGCGGCTGCCTGGGACTGCTGTGCCAAGTCAGTTCGCCGCCGGTTCTGAGGGCCTACGCGCGCCCGTCGTCGTGGTATTGCGCGCGTCCCAGAGGAATATTCCCTGCACGCCAGTCGGACGGTTCTGCAATCGCCCAACGATCTTGCGGTTGCCCAGACGAGCGAACGTCGCGTCCGTCGCGTCTGGAGAGACGTTTCATGAAGCCGCTGAGCTGCGCGAGCAGCAGGTGCGGACGCGGGCGTCTTCAGAGACTCGAGAGTGAGGGACAGTCCTGCAACTCGTTCGCAGTACTGGTATTAGGGTGCAGGCCGCCGCCGAACTATGCCGTAATACTGATATCGGCAACGAGTTTGACAGCCGCCAACGTGCCCCTAGAATGAGCGGCCGTTGCGCCGGAACCGCCGCGCGCTGATGCTCGCGACGGTTGTTGACGGCTGCCCGACGCCTGCAGCCAGCACCGAGAAACCTCATGCGGATTCATGTTATGCGCGCGGTCATGGAACGATCCGTTTGTTCGGTCGCGGGCCTGCTTGCCTCGGCCCTTCTTTCCGTTGGATGTCAGTCGAGCCAGACCTCGATCGACGAGGTTCAAGTGGCCCGCTACGAGCAGCGGATGGTCGAGGACCGTCCGTTCGAGCCGGTCGCGGACTTAGTCTCCGTCAACGCCGCCGCACCGGCGGATTTGGTGGGACAGGTTGCTGCAACGGAAATCCCGCTCGACTCCGTGCTCTGGCTGCATCTGCCGGACCCCTCCGTGCTCCCGGACGTGCTCGCCAAGCGGCTTGACGTGACGCGGTTCAGCGCGAACATCAAGCGCGAATACGAGAAGGTCTACGAGGATACGGAGCGCCTGGTCAGCCAAATCGAGCGGCCGAAGAAGGTGCGGCTGTCGCTGGATGACGCCCTGCGTCGGGCCTTGGCGAACAACTATCAGATCCAGATCGACGGGTACGCCCCCGCCATCAGCACGGCCCAGATCGTGCAAGCGGAGGCGGCCTTCGACGCCGTATTCTTCAGCAACATCAGCCGCAACAACACCGATCAGCCGACGCCCTCTTCGCTCATGGCGTCGGCGACCGACACGACGATCGTTGCGGGGGGGCTCCGCCAGCTTCTGGCGACGGGCGCCAGCGTCACGCTGACGCAGACGATGAGTCGCGTGGACAACCCCGGCTTCCAGTTCCAGACGCTGAACCCGGCCTGGTCGCAGAACTTCCGGGCCGAGCTGCGGCAGCCGTTGATGCGAAACTTCGGCATCGATTTCAACCGCGCCCAGATCAACATCCGCAAGCTGGAGCGCAAGAGCAACGAGGAGTCGTTCCGAGCCCGCGTCATCGAAATTCTTCGGAATACGGAGGAGGCGTATTGGTCGCTGGTGGCGGCGCGGCGAGACGTGGCGATCAGCGCGGAGCTATTGGCGTACGCCAACCTGACGCTCTCGCAGATTGAGGCCAGAAGGGATTTCGACGCCTACCAGACCCTGCTCTATCGCAGCCAGGCGACGGTCAAGGAACGCGAGTTCGAGTACATCGACGTCAAGAACCGCGTCCGGAACGCAGAAGACCAACTGCTGAACTACCTCAACGATCCCGAACTGCCGTTGTCGAGCGACTTTGAAATCATCCCGATTGACGGTCCGACGGCCGTGCCGGTCGTGCGCGACCGATTCGAGGCGGTTCAGACCGCGTTGGAGCGACGGCCGGAGATCATCCGCGCCCGTCACAGCGTGGATATCGCCCGGCTGCAACTGGGCATCGCCAAGAACCAGGCGCTGCCGCAACTGGACGTCATCTACCGCATGACGGTGAACGGGCTCGGCTCAAACGCCGACAACGCATTCGACCAGGAGACGACGGGGAACTTCATCGATCAGTACGTCGGCCTGGAGTTCGCGTGGAGCTTCGGGGAGCGAGGGGAGCGGGCCGGCATTCGGGTGGCGGCGCTTCAGCAATCGCAGGCCGTGTTGTCGTACAAGCAGGCGTTGGACAGCATCATCACCGACTGCCGCGTTGCATTGCGCAACATCGAGACGAGCTACGAGCAGATCGGACCCAGCACGCAAGGCCTGGTCGCGGCGTTCGAGAACCTGCGGTCTCTGCAAGAGCGGCAGGAGAGAAAAAGCCCGGCCGAATTGGATACCGTGCTGAACGCCCAGGGGGGCCTGGCCCAGGCCAGGCGAGCGCTGCTGCAATCGCTCAGCAACTACAACACGGGCTTGGTCGACGGCGAGCGAGCCAAGGGCACGCTGCTCGATTACAACAACGTCGTTCTCGCGGAACAACCGTAATTCCCGTTAGATGCCGTCCGATGCTCGGTTAGCGACAAGGCGCAAGGTGCCCGTGCGCCTTCATGCCTGGATGTCCCGCGCCGCGGAATCGGGTCCTGCGCCGCGAGCGCATGCCGAAGCGCTTCCAAGTCACCGTGAACAATTCAGGCGCGCAGGTAGCGGCCGACCTCCTGGTCGGCCG
>CAZERK010000346.1:3498-4434 GCA_964514515.1 uncultured Planctomycetaceae bacterium | reverse complement strand
TGCTAGTTGAGGTCCATGCCGATGTCGTCGCAGGGGGCGGAACAGAGGTAGGCCCGGTCGCCCTCTCGGTCCTGGATCAGGAGCTGCTGGTCCTTGACGGTGAGGTGGACGGGGCGTTGGGAGATTTCGATGGTTCGCTTGATCACGCCCTGCGCCTCCGCCGCGAATATCGGTGCGGCGGAGTCGGGGATTCAGTCTCGTTCGAGGCGTGTCACCTCGCCAAGAGGGCTTACGCGGACCTTATAGGGCGGCACGCCGGGCTCGGGGCCGAGGTCTCGGAGTTGCCTTGGCGAGCAGCGGATATCTTCACGTCTACTTTCCTTGATCGGTGAACCGCTCTTGTCCTTTTCTCCTTTGGCGCTTCGCGCGTCCCAGTGGCTCTTGAGATGAATGGCGCCTCCTGGGTCAATCTTGAAGACGACGAAGTAACCGGGTTCATTGGACTTCGGGTGCCGCATATGGACGGTCTCGCCGATGGCCAGTGACATGATGAACTTGCCGTCATCGTTGTCCGAGCGGTCGACCAACGGATGCGCTGCGTTGATTCGAGAAACCAGATCATGGAACTTGCGGCGCTCGTTCCTGGGCAGTCTGCGCCATTGCCGCTCTGTGGGGATGCCGGCTTCACGCAGCGCCTTGAGCCTGGCAGCATTTCGCCTCGCAGCATCGAACATGGGCACAAGCCTTCCGACCCATTCCGTTGCGGACTGGCGGCTTCGTCGTTTTGTCCTCTCACGAATTTCAATGTGGTGGTTGTTCTTCTTGAGGTACGCCCGGTGAGTGCGAGGGTCGGAATCTGGAACGCGACGATTCATGTTCTCATCCCATAGTTTTGGCGGGATGACGGCTGGATCGTTGATGGTGCGGACGCGGCCGCCTGACTTGAGTGGGCTCTTGCTCCTCGTAGGAATCGCGCCATGCTTGCGAAGCAACTGT
>CAZERK010000346.1:0-3488 GCA_964514515.1 uncultured Planctomycetaceae bacterium | reverse complement strand
CCGTTCGACCGGTGTCAACTTCCGGATCAAGACGCCGTTCCTTGTTCAGTTTCTCGATCAGTCTCTTATCCGCGTATTCCGGTTTGAGTATGCATCCTTCGTCGAGGCACCTTCGGATCTCCAAGCGGCGGCGCAGATCACGAACAAGGTACGAGTTGCCCTCGGGACGAGGATCGTCACCCGTCTTTGGTTTGCGTCCTTCTGTAATCGCTTGACGCTGAGTCTGTGACAGTTTCAGGTAGCCTGGTTTGAGGTCGGCAACATCGACGCGACACGTGTACGTCGTCTTCTGACCGAGAACGGGGCCGTAGGCGGTGTCCTCATGGAACTTCCCGACGATCTTCCGTTTCTCGGCGCGGTGGGAAACAACCAAGGGTCTTCCTGCTTCCGAGCCAAGACCTTTGAAACGCCGATCCATCACGTCGAATTCGGCATACACTTTCGACAGCACCAGTCGCCGGAATGCATTCACATCAGCATTGGGCCAGGGTGGCGGGAGTGCCCGTCGGCGGAATGCCTCTTGGGGTGGCTCGATGTTGTCCTGCTTGTACTTCTCTTTCGCGACCTCAATCTCCTCGAACTGTCGCGAGAGATGCTGAAGATAGTCATCGTTGGAGCCAGGCGGGCATTCGAGGGTCAGCGCGATCACGAGGGCATCGATTGCGTGGTGGCGGTGGTCTCTGCGATCTTTCTTGAACTGGTGTGCTTCCTTCCCTTGCTCTCCCGGTGCAGGTTCCTCGCCCTTGGGGTGGAAAACCGGGAGCCGTTGGAACAGACGCCAGTCCCTACGCAGGGCACCCGTGAAGTTCCCCTTGGTGAAGAACACGTGGCGGCGTTCATCGGCTTCGCCGTCGTAGAGTACGGCACGCAGGAATTCGCCAACTTGCTTGGCAGCATAGGCCGTGTCGGTAAGTTGCGAGTTGCGGAACTCGTCTGACGTGGGCCTTCGATGGAGGTTCTCCCACTTGCGCTTGTAGTCCTTACGACTGAAATAATCCTTCTTGTCTTCAATGTCCTCGACCGAAGTATCCTTGTTGCCCTTCTTCCGCCTGGGTTTGGCCTTCGCCTGGACGTGTCGTAACCGTTGCTCCAAAGCCCGGAAGGCTTCCGATTGCTCGCCGCCGAGCCAGTCCTTTAGGATGAGGTTGCCCTTTCCCTGATTGGACGTTCTGTAGCAAAGGACCCTGTTGTTTAGGCTGTCGTCTCCGCACTTGCTGTACGGCACGATGTGGTCAATCTCAACATCGGCTCCCTGGACTGCTTGATCTTCGGTGATCATCTTCCCGCTATAGGGATCGACACCCTTGTGTTTCTCAAGCAGACCGGCGTACGGGCAGATGTATCGCTGCTGACGGCAGAGCAGAACGCGGTCGACAGCCGCCTTCTGTTGATTGGATGATAAGTTGGCGAGCTTATGCTTCTGGATAATGCCTTCGCGGATTGCCTCTCTCGCCCGGTTTCTGTCCAGTATAGCCTGTCGTACCTTGCCCGACTGGCGCGCGGACCGAGCCAGTTCGATTACGATTCGGTCGGGCCTGCATGGATCGCCGGTCTCGGGGTGCCGGTGGGCATTCATGTGAGCGAGAATGTGTCGCCTCGCCTCGTGAATAGCCTTGCGGACGACTGGGTTTGCAAGCATTGGAGCTGGGGGAAGCGCAACGCCGTGCTTTCTCATGTAGTGCCGGGCTCGATAGTTTGTGCCACGTCGCCTGAGCAACTCCGAGCCGGCGCGTGCGATTCTCCCCGAGCCCGTGAGCGTTTGCTTCTCCTCATCCTTCAGAGGGCGCAGAATCTTGTCTACCTTCTCGGCGTCCTTGCTCAGGAGGCTTAGAAGCAGCGCCTTGCTAGCATCGGTCACGTTGAATGCGTACAGGGCCCTCTGCTCGACCGTCGGCGGCTTACCGGTTACCTGATCAATCGCGTCCTGATCCTCCGCGAAACGCTGGCGAGCTTCGGTTACGGTGAGACCATTCCACAAATAGGGGAGTAGGTTTAGAATTGCGTGCCGCGAGAGGTTAACGCGCCGCTCCAATTTGGGCCGCTTCCTCCATGCTCCGATGAGGCGATCCACGGCTTCGTCTGCAAGCCCCCACTGGGCGACAGCGGTGTCGTGTAACCTGTTGCAGTGGTTTTCGTTCTCGGGGTCGAATCTGAGAATTCCCCGGTTTACGAAATCGCGCTGTTGGGGCGCGAGCGCTTCCCACATCGGCTTGGTGAAGACTCCGAGGACTATCTCTCGGTGAAACCAATCGGTGTTGATCTTGCGATCGGGGTCTTTCTCCTCCATCTTGATCTGCCAGGCATCTTCGGCGAGGCCTCGCCGATTGAGGGTCCGCTTGTCGATTTCGAGCACTCGGCGGATTCCTTCAACACCTGTTTCTTTTGAAGACGCCTTGTTCTTTGGAGCCCTCTTGGGCCCCGAACCTGCGGGCGGAACTTGGCCGCCGCCGCCCCGCAGGTACTGGATGACCCTCTCTCGTTCTCCGCCTGTGTCGCGATTCAGGGGCCGCCAGTCGCTGTCAGGCGGTCCCTTGATACGGATGTTGTTGACCATCTCCATTACGCGAAATTCTTGCGCGTACATGTCAGCGATTGGGCATCGGCGTTCCGCGGGTTCGAGGTCGCAACGGTCCGGAGCTCGCCAATACGTTAGCCGTTGGCCGAAAATCTCGCCTTGGTGACGCCAAGGCTTCGCTTCGGTGGGATCGTCGAGATCAGCCTTCAGAGGATTGGTGAGGATCCTACCAATATCCCCGCCAAAGCTTCGTTGCTTGTCCCACAATACCTTGAACTCCCGGTAAATCAGCTCGCGGGTCGCGAACACCGCGCTCTCGGGCGTGTTCACGAGAAGGTCGCGTCGATTGCGAATGGGCTCAGATAGCGAAATCGTCTTGCCGTTTGCGTCGATGGTGCTTCGACGCTTCTTCACGAGAACGGCCATCAATTTGCCGAACGTCTCGGCCCCGTGCTCCTTCATGAGTCGTTGGGTATTGTCCCACGCCTTCCGAGCCGGCTTCCTCTCGGCCTGCGTGCCTTGGTCTTCTTGCGCGTCGGTGTCTTCCTCCATCGGAAGGTCCAGGCCCATCGCTCCCCTTCTTTGGCTGAGATGCACCAGCACTCGGCCGAACTCGTATGGAGATAGCGGCCGCGATAGAGCGTCTCGGCGAAGGTCCCAGACCGTGTATTCGTCCCGCAAGAGCTTTTCGTATTGCTCTTTGTCATCGGGTATCGGCCAGCGGTTCGCCTCAAAGAGCTTTTGCAACTCCTCTGATCCGCGCGGCAGCAATCCCGCTGTTGTCAGAACTGATCGAAGCCGGCGCTTACGCTCGGCGCGACGAGAAATCGTTCGCCGCTGAGCACGTTTCTGCCGTCGCGTTTGGTTCTTGGGTACCCCCCGCTTTCCTTCCTGCTCCTCCACCCCGGCCGGGAATACGCTGCCACCCAGGTGGACTTCACGCCGTTCGGTGTCCACCCACGCGCTGCCGACG
>CAZERK010000345.1:0-4438 GCA_964514515.1 uncultured Planctomycetaceae bacterium | reverse complement strand
CTTCAACGACGACAGGCAGGGGACGGGCGCGGTCGCGTTGGCGGGCCTGTTCGCGGCCCTGCGCATCACCGGACAGAAGATCGCCGATCAGCGGATCCTCTTCATGGGAGGCGGCGAGGCCTGCACCGGCATCGCCCAGCTCACGGCCGCGGCCATGCGAGCCGAGGGCGCCCCGGAAGAGGTCGTGCGACGTTCGATGCTCATGTTCGACATCGACGGCCTGCTGCATTGCGAGCGCACGATTCGCGGTGGGCACAACAAGGACTTCGTGGCCACGCGCGACGTGTTGAATCACTACGGCATTCAGCCCGAGCAGGCCGGCCCTGAAGAGGTGATCGCGGCGATGAAGCCGACGGCGATGATCGGCGCCACGGCGACAGCCGGCGTTTTCCGCCAGGCGATGATCGAGGAGATGGCCAAGCACGTGGACCGGCCGGTCATCATGCCCTTGAGCAATCCCACGAGCAAAGCGGAATGCACGCCCAAGGAGGCGATCGAATGGACCAACGGCCGCGCCCTCGTCGCCACGGGAAGCCCGTTCAAGGACGTCGAGTATGAAGGCCGGCGGATCGCCATCGGTCAGTCGAACAACGTGTTCATCTTTCCGGGCGTCGGGCTCGGGGCGCTCATCGCGGAAGTCCGAGAGGTGACGGACGAGATGTTCGCCATCTCCGCCAAGACGCTGGCGCAATGCGTCACCGAGGAGCGGTTGAATCAGGGCGCCCTGTTCCCCAGTCAGAACGATCTGCGCAGCGTCAGCGCCCGCATCGCCGCGGCCGTCATCCGCTACGCCAGCGAGCACAACCTCGGACGACAAATCCCCGACCACGAGGTCGATGAAGCCGTCGAACAATCAATGTGGAACCCCGACTACATCCCGATCGTCCCCCGTACGCGCGCCTCTTCACCGGACGGCGCGGGCAAAGGCGAACGGACCCTGCGGGATCTCGCTTGAAGTCCGCGGAGCGTTCTCACCGGAAGCCGGGTCTGACGTCGGCCGCCGCCGGCGGCCGTTCCGAATTCGCGTCTGCCCGACGACTACAGCGTGCCGTCGAAGCATTCGATGACCGTGATCGCCGTCGCGTTCACGATGTCGTCGACGGTTGAGGACAGGTTCAGCACGTTCACCGGTTTGCTGAAGCCGATCGTCAGCGGGCCGATTCGCTCCGCGTTGCCCAATTGCATGACGAGCTTGGCGCCGACGAGGCCCGCATCCAGATTCGGAAAGACCAGCACGTTGGCCGGCCCCTTGAGTTCACAGAACGGGAACAGCTCGTCCTGGATTTCCTTCGACAGGGCCGTGTCCGCCTGCATCTCGCCGTCGATGCACAGGCCGGGGTCCTTGGCTTTGACCAACTCCAGCGCCTTGCGGATCTTCTGCGTCTCCGGGCTGCGCACGCTGCCGAAGTTGCTGAAGGAGAGCATGGCGACCTTCGGCGTGACGCCGAAGTAGCGGGCGACGGAGGCCGTCAGCAGGGCCGTGCCCGCCAGATCCTCGGCCGTCGGGTCGATCTGCGCCGTGCAGTCCGCGAGAAACAGCACGTCGTTCTTGGCGAGGATGATCATCATGCCGCAGACCTTCTGCACGTCGGGCCGCTTTGGAATGATCTGCAGCAAGCCCTCCATCACGGCCGCGTACGTCCGTCCGATGCCGCAGACCATGCCGTCGACGCGGCCCGTCTCCAGCATCAGGGCCGTGAAGTAATCGGGGCGCCGCGTCGTGAAGCGGGCGTCCAGCCAGTTCACGCCCTTGCGTTTGCGCTTCTCGTAGTAGAACTGTGAAAGCTCGCGTCGTTCTGGGCACATCAGCGGGTCGAGGATTTCCGTCTCGCCCAGGTCGACGCCCATCTCGCTGGCCCGCCGACGGATTAGCTCCGGCCGACCGACCAGGATCGGCTTGGCGATCGCCTCCTCCAACAGGATCGGGACGGCGCGGAGGATTGCCGGGTGCTGGCCGTCGGAGAAGATGATGCGTTTGTTGCTGCCTCGCGCCCGGCTCCGGATTGCGCGCATGAATTCGCGCGACCGCGACAACGAGGCTTCCAGCCGGTCGCGGTACGCATCGAAGTCGGTCATCGGCAGACGGGCGACGCCGGATTTGATCGCTGCCTCCGCCACCGCCGCCGACTCCCAGATGAGCACGCGCGGATCGAACGGCTTGGGGATGATGTAGTCCGGCCCGAAACGCAGTTCCTTCAGACCGTAGGCCCGAAGCACGGAATCCGGCACGGGCTCGCGCGCCAGTCGCGCCAGCGCGTCGCACGCGGCGAGCTTCATCTCCTCGTTGATCTTTCGAGCGCGAACGTCCAAGGCGCCGCGGAAGATGAACGGGAACCCGAGCACGTTGTTGACTTGGTTTGGATAGTCGCTGCGCCCCGTGGCTACGATGGCGTCCGATCGGGCGGCCCGCGCCTCCTCCGGCGAGATTTCCGGCGTCGGGTTGGCCATCGCGAAGATCAAGGGCTTGGACGCCATGCTCTTGACCATCTCCTGCGACACGAGGCCGGCGGAAGACACGCCGGAGAAGACGTCCGCGCCCTTCATGGCGTCGGCGAGTGTTCGGGCGGTCGTGTCGACCGCGAACTCCTCCTTGATCGGGTTCATCCCCTCGGTTCGACCCTTGTAGATGACGCCCTTCGTGTCCACGAGGACGAGGTGATCTCTGCGGACGCCGAGGGCGATGTAGAACTTGGCGCATGCGATGCCCGCCGCGCCGGCCCCGCACATGACGACGTGCACGTCCTCCAGCTTCTTGCCTTGCACCATGCAGCCGTTGAGGAGGGCCGCGCCGGAGATGATCGCCGTGCCGTGCTGGTCGTCGTGGAAGATCGGGATGTCCATCAGCCCCTGGAGCGTCTCCTCGATGTAGAAGCATTCAGGCGCCTTGATGTCCTCCAGGTTGATGCCGCCGAAGGTCGGCTCCAGCCGGCGAACCACCTCGATGAACTTGTCCGCGTCCGTTTCGTCCACCTCCAGGTCGAACACGTCGATGTTGGCGAACCGCTTGAACAGGACGCCCTTGCCTTCCATGACCGGCTTGCCCGCCAAGGCGCCGATGTTGCCCAGGCCGAGGACCGCCGTGCCGTTGGAAATCACCGCGACGAGGTTGCCGCGCGACGTGTAGTCGAACGCCTTGAGCGGGTCCTTCTGGATTTCCAGGCACGGCTTGGCCACGCCCGGCGTGTAGGCGAGCGACAGGTCTCGTTGGGTGAGACAGGGCTTCGTCGGAACGACCGAGACCTTGCCCGGCGTCGGATGAGCGTGATACTGCAACGCGTCTTTGTCGAGGTCCATGTATGTCAACTCCCAGGATGGCTCACGACCGGGCTATGCCGCGCACGTCCCGCCGTCCGCCGAGGTTCCGTTTCCCTGCCCATGCCGCACGCACGCCCATAGACAAACCCACGGACCCGCATCCGTGGGCTTCGCAGAGAACTCGGCCCGGCGAGCCCGACGCTTTCGGCGGACTCGGCGTCCGCCCGCCCGCCGCGATCGCCCAGCCAATCAGGCGCTTGTTTCGGCCACGATCCCCTTCTGTCGCATGGCGGTGAGGATCATCTCCACCGCCTGGTCGATCGAGAACGACTCCATGTGAATCACCAGATCAAACCGTAGATCGTCGTCGACGTCGCGATGAAAGTGCCGTCGAACGAAGTCCGACCGGTCGGCTTCGATCTCGTCCACCTTGCGCCGCGCCTCGTCCAACGACAGGCCCGTGATCTCCGCGTAGCTCTGCACGCGGTAGTCCTTGCCGGCCATCAACCGCACGCTCAAGCCGGCGGTTTTCGGCAGGATCAAGTCCGCGGCGCGGCCGAGGAAGATCGCGTTTCCCTTTCGGGCGATCGCGAGGATCGTGTTCGTCAGTCGGCGGAAGAAGTCGTCGGTGCTGTAGCCGTCGAAGCCCATCGAACGGATGAACTCCTCGACCCAGTTCTGGTCGCGACGGTCCAGAGCTTCGTACAGCCGTCGGCGATACTCGTCAGACCCGGCCATCGCCTGCAAGACCTGTCGGACGAAAACCGGCCAGCCCAGTCGTTGGGCGAGCGCCTCCGCGACGTCCATCCCGGGCAGCCCGACCGATCGCGAGATGGCGACGTAGTCCTTGACGCCCTTCTCCTCCGGGACGGCCTGCTCTTCTTTCTGAGCACGAGCGATCTCCCAGTTGCGCATCTGTCGTTCGATAATATGGGAGAGTTCGCGGTCACCCGATCTGGGCTTGCGCAACATGATGGATCCTCCCTACATGGCCGAGCACCCGACATCATGGTGCCCGCACGGCCCGCGAAGTGCAAGGGGTCTGGTTTCCATGCCGCGACCGGACAATCGCGTCATGGAAACCAGACCGTCGGGGAGCGGTCCTCGCGTTGAGCATGCGATCCGCTTCCTCATCCACCGCGACGGAGTACGTGTTCGGCGTTCGGCACGCAGGCGCGGATGC
>CAZERK010000344.1:0-4441 GCA_964514515.1 uncultured Planctomycetaceae bacterium | reverse complement strand
GCTCCCGCTCGGCCGTTGCGGAACACAGCGCGCGGTACATTCTACGGCCGACCAGGAGGTCGGCCGCTACGTGCGCGCCCCCGAATTGCGCACGGTGATTTAGACATGCGAACGCGGCTGGGAACCTGACCGATGCGCCAACAGTTCCGCACGCTTCGATTCAAGCTCGCTGCTCTGAACCTCCTGGTCTTCGGCGTGATTCTCAGCGCCTTGTGCGTCGTGGCCGTCGCGGTTTGCGAGCAGTACCTGTTGGCGGATTTCGACCGGCGTCTGATCGATCGGGCCGAGCGCATGGTCGAGGTGATCCAGTTCACGAGCCTGGACGCCATTCTGCCGCAGGCGGCCGGCGCTGGCCGTCCGAAGCTTAACCCGTTTCGTTTTCCAGGCTATTACTTCCAACTCCGGGCCGAGGACGGCTCGCTCTTGGAACGGTCGCTCAATCTCGGCAAGGTGACGCTGCCGCTGAGCCGCACGGCGGCGGAATCCGCCGAGTCGCGCCGCCCGGTACTCGAGACATATACGGATGAAGTCGCGTACTCGCTGCTGGGGGCACGAGGGGAAATCCGCCTGCTCACGATGTACAGCGAACGGCCCGGCGTCTCGCCGTTCTTCTTGCAGGTCGGTTTGAATCTGGCCCCGGTCAACAACGCGACGCAGGAATTGCGGAAACTGTTCACGGTGCTTGTGCCGTTGGGCCTGATCGCCGTTGGCGTGGCGTCGTGGCTCATGGCCTGGCGTTCGCTGACGCCGATCGGCCGAATCGCTCGGCAGGCCCAGGCCTTGACCGCCGCCGATCTTGGCCGCCGCATCAGCCTGCCTGCCGGTCGAGACGAGGTTTCTGAGATGGTCGAGACGATCAATCAGATGCTCGACCGTCTTCAGACGGCCTTTCGAGCCCAGGAGCGATTCATGGCGGACGTCTCGCACGAGTTGAAGACGCCCATCACCGTGCTCCTGGGGCAGGCCCAGGTCTTGAACCGCCAGGCCCGCAGCGGGGAGGAATACGACCGCTTCGTCTCCAGCGTGCAGGAGGAGATGCGGCAGATGGCCAAGCTGGTTGACGCCTTGCTGATGCTGGCCCGTGCCAGCGCCGGGTTCCCGCTGGCGTCGCGGATGCGCGTGTCGGTCAACGAGTTGGTGATCGAGGCTGTGCAGCGGTGCCAGCCGCTCGCCCAGGCGGGTGACATCCGCCTCGTGCCCGTCCTCGCGATGCCCAAGGCCGAAGAGTCTGAGCTTCAGGTGGAGGGCGACGCCGCCTTGCTCAAGGCGATGACCGAGAACCTGATTCGCAATGCCGTGCGCGTGTCACCCGTCAACGGCGCGGTTGAAGTCAAGGTTTCGGCGGCCGATTCGCAAGCCGTCATCGCGGTGCGCGACAACGGCCCCGGCATCCCGCCGGAGCAGCTCGAACGCGTCTTCGAGCCGTTTTATCGGCTGGAACGGGATCCCCAGCATGAGCACGGAACGGGCTTGGGGTTGGCGATTGCCCGAGGCGTGGCCAACTTGCATGGTGGCGACATCCGCGCGAGCAATCGGCCGGGTGGCGGCTGCGAGTTCATCGTTCATCTCCGAAAGGCACCCGCGCCGGACCCAGGTCCCATGCGGCGCGTCTGAAGGTGTCCAACCAATCCGCGACCGTCGTCTCAATGCTCGCCCGCCGTCGCTCTCGCAGCCCCAGACGCTTCAAGAACTCCTTCGCGGCCGCGTTGCCTTGGCAAGCGCCGTTCGGTTTCCGAGTGCGGGTGACGCGCCCTTCGCGGGATCGCGACAGGGCCGCGCGGAGCGCGCGAGACCGCTTCTTCTTGACCGATGCACGCGGGCTTCGTTAAATAGAACGGTGGGACAGCAGGAAGGAAAGCACGATGGTCCAGCAACGGTTCGATGGCATCCGCCGGGCGTCCAGGGTCGGCCTCTACATCGGCGGATTCAGCGCTGCGATTCTGCTCGTGGTGGGGTTTGTCCTGTTGTTTGGAGCGACTGGGACAAACGTCGGACCGATTGTCGGGATTGCCGTGGCCGCGGTGGCGGTTTTGCTCGTGGTGTTGCTGATCTGCCTTTGGTCGATGATCGACGTGTTCGTCAAGATAGAGGCCAACACGTACCGGATGTACGACGTGCTGCGGGACATCCAGGCCGTCGAGCAGGAGAACCGGGAACAGTATCGACTCGTGGCGGACTCGGTTCAGCTTTCCGATACCGTCAAGGCGATCACCCATCGCGACAAGGAACGCACGGCGCTGCGCCTGGCCATCAACGAGGAGATCGTCCGCGGCGATTGGGAGGCGGCCTATTCGCTGGTCGAGCTTTTGGAGTCACGCCACGGCTACCGGAGCGAGGCGGCCCGGCTGCGGCAGGAGGTCGACCAGTCGCGTGAGTTGCTGCGCAATACCGAGGTTCAAGAGGTGGTCGAGCAGGTCAAGACGTTGATCGATGCGTCGGATTGGGATCGGGCGCGGCGGGAGATGGACCGCCTGTTGACCGACCAACCCGCCGTCGCAGAGGTGCAGGCGCTGCCCGGGCTGTTTGCGAAGCGGCGCGGCGAGCACAAGCGACGCCTGCTAAAGTTGTGGGACGAGTCGGTCCAGCGCAACGAGGTGGACCGTGGCATCGCGATTTTGAAGGAGTTGGACCAGTACCTGACGCCGAACGAGGCCGCCGCCTTGCAGGAATCGGCCCGCGGCGTGTTTCGGGCCAAGCTGCACAACCTGGGGGTGCAGTTTTCGCTGGCGGTTGCCGACCATAGCTGGAAGGAGGCGCTCGCGGTCAGCCGGCAGATCATGGAGGAGTTTCCCAACTCGCGAATGGCCCAAGAGGTCCGCGAGCGCCTGGAAGTCCTGACGCAGCGCGCCGAAGAAATGGACCGCGAGAAGGACAGCGGCGTGGAAGCGACCCGCACCGAGGTGAATTGACCGCGCACGTCGCTGGCCCGATCTCGCTCGGGGATGGGCCGCCTGCGGGGAAATGGACAAGCGTCGCACGGAGATCAACTGATGACGTAGGGACGAAACGCCCACGCCGCATGTGCGATGCCCGAAAGTCGTGGAGATCTGTCTTTCCTTCGATTCGTTTTGGTTGCCAGGAGGTCAAGGATGATGTCAATGGTAGCCGAAAGCTCACGTCGTTCGCGGAATCACGCCCTTATGGAACAAGGACCTCGCGCCTGTCACGATCACCACGCGTGCGATGCGTGGCCTGTTGCCGTGCGCTGCACGATCGCCGGCCTCGCGCTGCTCGTTCTAGCGACGGGCTTCGTGGGGGGCTGCGAGCCCGACGGGTTGCGCGATCGGGCTGCCGTCGAACGGCCGGTGTGGGCGACTGAGACCGTCGATATCCGCTATCGCTACCCGGATGCGCCGCCCGTCGTAGATGCCCAGGGGCTCCAGGACCTGGTTCGTGAGCATACGCGGTATCGCTACGTTGTCCTGCTGGACTTCTGGGCCTCCTGGTGCCGTCGCAGCCGGGAGGAGATGCCGGCTCTGGCCCGTTTGCAGGATGAACTGGGCGAGGATGGTTTTGCCGTCGTCTCCTGCAACGTCGACGACATGCAGCAATGGACGAACCAGACCATTCCGATCCTGCGTTCGGCCGGAGGCAATTTCCCGTGTGTCGTCGTTGCCCCGGCCGCGAAGGAGTCCGTGCGAAAGTGGCTCGATAAGATGTGGGCGTATGATCTGCCGGCTCGGTTCGTCATCAACTCGCGCGGCGAGGTCGTGGCCCGCCTGCACGGCAGCATGTCGCTCGCCGATGCGATGGCGAGCGTCCGCCAGGTCGTGCGTCAAGGCGGGGCCGTCGCGAGGCTCAGCGCGTTGACCGCCGACGGGGCCGCTCTGCGCGTCAAGCTGATCGACGTACGCCGCAAACAATGGCGATCGCTGCCGGAGGTGTCGACCGATCCGGCCGATGCCGCTCGCCTGGCGGCGCAGGTCGCGGATACTTTGTCGAGCCAGATCGACCGGTCGTCCAACGCCCGAATTGCCGTGGCCGCGTTTCGGACGGCACGGAGCCGCCGTCAAGCTGGGCCGTTCGGCCGCCAGACGGCGGCGGCCTTGCAGGACGCGTTGCGACAGCGAGGGCACTACGATCTGGTCGGTACGTCGGAAACGGAGCGGATGATCCGGCGGCTGGGCCTTGCGCTACTCGATATCGAGTTTGATCCGTCGCGCGTTTATGACCGCCTGGACTGCGATTACCTGATCGTCGGCTGGCTGCGCGGCGCCGTCGATAGCGACGTCTTGCCTGAGGCGCTCGCAGCGGACGGCGCGAACGCCAATCCCGGCGCGGAGGCCGTGTGCGAGAATCCTCGCGACGCTGCTCCGTAGCGAGACGGTGTTCGGCGGCGCATCTGCCCAATCGGCTGCTTTCCTCGGCGTCGGCCCCGCCGGCGCGCGGCCCCAAAGGCGGGGGGGGGGAGTGCCGGGTGGGGGCCGCGAGGGAGCGGGGG
>CAZERK010000343.1:0-4457 GCA_964514515.1 uncultured Planctomycetaceae bacterium | reverse complement strand
CGTCGAGGTCGATGCTATGGACGTCGCTCCCCCGGCTGGCGAGATAGCACGAAAACAGAGAGCCCGCGCCTCCCATGTCCAGCACGCGGCCGCCCGATCGAAGCGGCGTATGGGCGATGATCCAGGCGATCTGCCACAACAGGAACCAGGGAACGCGGATTTCGTCCGGGTTGCCGGGCAACGGCTCGTAAGCCTCGCCTCGGTTGACGTGCTCCCACGCGGACGGCCAGCCGTCGATCCGCCCATACCAGGACGAGTATCCCGGCGGGTCCTGGCAGGACGGGCCCTGTTCTGAGCCGTAGGCGGCCGGCGATTTCTCAGACGACCGTTCGCATCGCGCCTGCACGCCGAGGCCTTCGCTTGCCGGGCGCGCGTCCGTCGACGTGTGCGCCGCGGCATCGCGGGGGCCGCGTGCCGAGCAAGACTCGGCCTTCCTGCGCCGGGCCTCCAGTCGCCGCATCAGGCCGAACAACTCCGCCAGCACGACTCGGCATTCCGGCCGATCGAGGTCGCGACGCTGCATCGTCTTGTTGATGATCGATTCGTTGATGATCGACGCCTCCATGCGCGGACCATTCTACGCTGTTTGTGAGGCAGAAGAAGCCTCCAGAGGTTGCGGCGGGCCCCCGGCTTCGCCTAGATTGGCCCTTGCCGTTCGCCCGTACCGTCGGCAGGCTCTGGTGGGGGCGCGGCGTTCGTTGGATAGGAGTCGTCTGCCCGCCGCCTTCGGTGCGGACAACCGTCGATTCAGAAGAGCGACCCTTGCAGCCGCAGGTTCACCAAGACCGACCTCGCGAACTCAGGTGGTACCACGCCGGCAGCATGTTGTTCGGCGACTGGGGCACCAGCCGTTTGTACGTCCTCGGGCTGGCATTGTTCTACAGCGCCGCCCAGTCCGTCTACCACGTCCTGGCGATGTGCCTGCTCATGACGGTCGTCGCCTGGGCCTACACGGTCGTCTGCCGCTGCTTCCAGGACGGCGGCGGCGTCTATTCCGCGGCCCGAGCCGTGGACCGTCGGGCGGCCGTCATCGGCGCCCTGCTGCTCTTTGCCAGCTACGTGGTTACGGCGGCTATCTCTGCCGTCACCGCTTTTCGATACCTCGGCGCCAGCGTGGAACTGGCCCCCAAACTGGCCGTCCTGTCGATCTTCGTGATCGGCGTCATCAACTTCGTGGGGCCCCGAAACGCCGGCCGGTTCGCGACGCTCATCGCCGTGGCGACGCTGGCCATCACGCTCATCCTGGCCGCCTTCTGCCTGCCGTACCTGCCCGCCGGCTGGGCGAATCTGAGTTTCACGCCGCGCGGCATCGGCAAGGAATGGATCAGCTTCGTTCACATCATCCTCGCCCTGTCCGGCGTCGAGGCCATCGCCAACATGACGGGCGTCATGGTCCAGCCCGTCGGCGTGACGAGCAAGAAGGCGATCTGGCCGGTGCTCGGCGAGGTCGTCGTGTTCAACCTCCTGTTCGGCGTCGCGATGTTGGCCGCGGCCGGGGCGCCGCTGGAGATGCCGCTGGCGGATGAGGCTGCGATGGGGATTGAGCTGACGGAAGAACAAGCCGCCTACCGAGACACGATCCTCGACGTGCTGGCGAATCAGTACGTCAACAGGTACTTCGCCAAGTTCGCCTCCTTCGTGTTCGCCATGCTCCTGCTGTCGGCGGTCAACACGGCCGTGGCCGGCATGATCTCCGTCCAGTTCGTCATGGCGAGAGACAACGAGTTGCCGCCGATCTTCACGCGGCTGAACGCGTTCGGCGTTCCCTGGATCGGCCTGGTCGTCGCGTGCGTCGTCAGCGGCGTTCTCCTCCTGCTCGCCGGAGAAGTCGACAAGCTGGGCCACCTCTATGCGATCGGCGTCGTCGGCGCCATCGCCACGAATCTGATCTCCACGTGCTTCAACCGACACGTATCGGTGGCCGGCCTCGAACGGTTCGGCATCGCCGTCGTTGCAGTCTTCCTGGTCATCGTCGAACTGACCATCATCGGGACGCAATGGCGGGCGGACCTGTTCGTGCTGCTCGTCCTGACGCCGACCGACCACCCCGCACAGCAGATCCTGGGTGCCCCCCGCGGCCACCCGAATCGCCTTCGAGTCGCGGCTGAAGAAGCGGCCGCACGCAAAGCCAATCTGATCGTGCTGTTCGTGCGAGATATTCGCGTCCCGTTCGGCCCGCCCGCTGCCGGCCAATACCTTCCGGAGAACGACCCTGAGGCCCTCCCCGTCTTCTCTCGAGCCCGGGAACTCGTCCAAGAGAAGAAGGTGCCGTACATGCCGATCTACTGCGTCGCCCGGTCGCCGGCCGACATGATTCTCGACTTCGCCGGGACCTACGCGGCGGATTACGTCATCATGGGCGTCACGCGACGCGGCGCCCTGTATCGGGCCCTCAAGGGCGACGTGATGACGCAGGTCGCCGAGAACCTGCCTGCCGAAACCACGCTCCTGCTACACGCCTGACCCTCAGGCGGGCTCAGCGGCAAACGTGACCGCGGAACCCGTTACGCCACGATCCTTGTCAGCAGAACGCCGCGAGAACCCAATTTAACTGTCCGCGGCTTCGTTTTGGATAGTGCCACGCGGGGCGGAATGCCCGTTTGATGAGTCTTGCAGCGTCCTATTGGCGGTCTTGTGGCGACAACGGTTTGAATGAGGCACCGAATCGTGTTACGATGAGAATGGCTGTCACAAGTTGAAGCGCGAGCCCCAAGATAACCGAAGGAGCGGGAAAACCATGAGTCGCACCGTCTGCGCCATAGCCGTTTCTCTTTTCACGATTTCGATGGTCGCCGGCCAGTCGCTCGCGGATCCCCCCGCGGTGTTCGACCTGCGAAACGTCAGCGGCCAGAACTACGTCACGTCCGTGAAGAACCAGTCGGGCGGCACCTGCTGGACGCACGGCGCGATGGCCGCCATCGAGGGCAATCTGCTGATGACGGGCGCATGGGCGGCCGCCGGCGAAAGCGGCGAACCGAACCTGGCCGAGTACCATCTCGACTGGTGGAACGGCTTCAACTCCTTCAACAACGACGACTGCCAGGGGTGCGGGGGCCTCGAAGTCCATAACGGCGGAGACTACATGGTGACGACCGCGTATCTCTCGCGCGGAGAGGGCGCCGTCCGCGACGTGGACGGCCAGTCGTACAGTTCAGCGCCGCCGCGATCGGACGCGGCTTGGCATTACTACTACCCGCGCCATGTCGAGTGGCACACCGCCGGCGTTGGGCTCGGCAATATCAACCTGATCAAGAACCAAATCATGACCTACGGCGTGATGGGCACCTGCATGTGCTACGACGGCAGCTTCATGAACGGGAGCTACTGCCATTATCAGCCGCCCAGCAGCACGATGTTGCCCAATCATGCCGTGGCCATTGTCGGCTGGGACAACAGCAAGGTGACGCAGGCGCCGGCTGCCGGCGCGTGGTTGTGCAAGAACAGTTGGGGCAGCAGTTGGGGGCTCAGCGGCTTCTTCTGGATTTCGTATTACGACAAATGGTGCTGCCAGGAGCCGCAGATGGGGGCCGTGTCGATGCAGGACGTCGAACCCCTGGCCTATGACCAAATCTACTACCACGACTACCACGGTTGGCGTGACACGCTGACGGACTGCAGCGAGGCCTTCAACGCGTTCACGGCTCAGGGCTCGGAGTCGGGCGTTGAGGTGCTTCAGGCCGTCAGCTTCTTCTGCGCCGCCGACAACGTGGCCTTCACCGTCACGGTCTACGACCGGTTCGAGGGAGGGCAACTCCTGGATGCGCTGGCCAGCGTGAGCGGCACGATCGACTACAAAGGCTTTCATACGATCGACCTGCCGGACCCCGTTGCCCTCACGACGGGCGACGCGTTCTACGTTTACCTCCAACTCTCATCAGGCGGGCAACCCTACGATCGGACGTCGGACGTGCCGGTGCTGCTGGGCGCCTCTTATCGCACGATCGTCGAATCCACGGCGAACCCCGGGGAAAGCTACTACTGGGATGGCGCCGCCTGGCAGGACCTCTACGGTCGAGACTTGGGCAACCCAACCTGGAATCAAACCGCGAACTTCTGCATCAAGGCGCTCGCCAACGGCGTCTCGCCCCTGATCATCAGCTTCCCGGAGGGCTTGCCTGAACTCCTTGCCCCCGGCACGCCCGCGACGATCCATGTTGAGATCGCCAGCGGCTCGGAAGACTACGCTCCGGGCACCGGCATGGTGTATTATCGATACGATGGTGGGTCGTTCGTTTCGAGCCCGCTGGTGTCCGTCGGCGGGGATCTGTTTGAGGCGACGCTGCCGGCGCCCGCGTGCGATGAAGCGCCGCAGTTTTATTTCAGCGCTCAAGGCGATGGGGGTACGACAGTCACTAGTCCGTTCAACGCGCCGGCCGGTGTCTACGAAGCCGGCGTCGGGACTGCGGTCGTCATCCTGAACGACCCGTGCGAGACGAATCTGGGCTGGACCCGCACGA
>CAZERK010000342.1:0-4475 GCA_964514515.1 uncultured Planctomycetaceae bacterium | reverse complement strand
GCACGCGGTCGGATGACAGACTCCGCGTCGCCGCCTGAAGTCGGAGCCTTCAAGGTCGAGGATCCCGAGATGACCCGAAACGCAGCGTGGATATCGATGCTCTTGATGCTGGCCTGGCCGTTGGCCGCCCCGGCACAAGACGACGACCAAACCTACCACGAACGCCTCGAATACGACGCCAAGACCGGCGATTGGGTCGAAATCCCGCCGCCGGTCCCAGGCACGGAAGGCGGCGATCTCGCGCTGGCCCGATCGTTCCTCGCACGCGGCGAGTACAAGCAGGCACGCAAGGCCTTTAAAGAATGGTTCAAGCTCTACACGGAATCGGAGCTCTGGCCCGAGGCCTTGTTCTATGCCGCCGAGACAGAAATCCTCGCCGTCGAGCAGAGACCCAAGGGGGGGCATCTCATCAAAGCCTACGAGTGGTTGCAGGAACTCCTGGAAGGCTGGCCGGGAACGAATTTGGCCGATCGGGCGATTCGTAAGGAGATGATCATCGCCGAGCTGCTGCTCTTCAAGGATCGCAAGCAGAAGGTCTGGGGCGGGCTGCTCTGGCTCTCCGGCAAGGATGAGGCCTTGCAGATGCTCGACCGCATCGCCGACGAATGGGCGCCAGGAACCGTCACCGCCGAGCAAGCGCTGCGCCTCAAGGCCGACTACCATTATCTAAACGGCGAGTTCGACGAGGCGGAGATGGCTTACGCCCGAATCACGCGGGACTTCCCTCGCGGCCGCTATCACAAGATCGCGATGCTGCGTAGCGGCGAATCGGCCCTCGCTCGCTTCCCCGGCGTCGATTTCGATGATGCCGACCTCCTGGAGGCCGAGGTCTATCTGTCGGATTTCCAACAGCGATACCCGCAGGCAGCCGCCGACGAGCGTATTCCTCAAATCCTCAGCAACGTCCGCGAGCGTCGCGCCGAGAAGGACTTTCGCGTCGGTCGCTACTACGAGCGCACGCGGAAGGTGGACGCCGCCGCCTTCTACTATCGCCTCGTAGCGGCCAACTGGCCCGCAACGACCTGGGCCGCTGAAGCCCACAATCGCTTGGTCGCCCTGGGCGCAAGCCCGGACGAACCCGCCCCCGGGCCAGACGACACGCCGACGAACCAGCCGCCGATGGGCACCCCTCCGGCGGACGAGCCGATCGCCGGCACGACGACGAACTGACCTGCGGCGGGCGAGGCGACGACGAGCGCAGGGCCGACGGACAAACCTCCCTCGAACCTACCGCCCGCCGGAGCGCCGACGAACGCATGTCCGACGGGCGAAACACCGGCGGGCCAGTTGACCGTCGATACGTCTGCGACGGACAGGCCATGGCGTCTCACGGTTGGGTCCACGCATGGCAGCCGCTCCGCCACGGCAAACGGGCTGTCTTCCAAACGCTCCGGCCGAGCAGGAGCTCGGCCGCTTCCGAGCTTGGCACCGGATGCAACCATGAGAAGCTATGGCTCGAAACTCGTTCTCGCCCTACGCCGCGACGACGGAGGCCAACGGTTGAAGGACGAAGGCTGACAGAGAAGGGCCTCCTTCGCTTGCGCGGCACGCAGGCCCAACCGTCTGCGATCATCACACGCAGTCGCGTTCTGCATGATTGCTCTGCTTTTCCTCTTTCATCCTTCATCCTTGATCCGTGTCTGCCATGACGCACGCAAGCCCGAGCCGAACCGAGACGATTGCCGCCCTGCTTCTCACGATCGTCGGCCTGGGCCTCACGACCGCCTTCGGTTTGGCCGCGCCGGAAGGCATCTACCATTTCGATGACGTAGCGCACTATCTGTACGCCCGTTGGGCCTGGAACAACCCGCTCTTCCTGCTCGACGATTGGGGCCGGCCCGGCTTCACCGCCTTGTACTTCCTGCCCGCGGCGATCGGCTGGTCCGCATGCCGCGTTCTCTCGGCCGTGCTCGCCGCGGCAGCCGCCTGGCTCGCGTTCCGCGTCGCTGCACGGATGCGCGTCCGTTACGCATGGGCCGTCGTGCCGCTGGCCTATGCGCAGCCGCTGTTCTTTCGTCTCTCGCAGACGACCTTGACGGAAGTCCCGCTCGCCTTCTACCTGATTCTCGCGGTCTATCTCGCCCAGCGTGGCCGTTGGTTTTGGTCTGCCGTGTTCGTCTCCCTGGCGACCGTGACGCGCCACGAAGCCGTCATCTTCCTGCCGATCTGGCTGTACTTCGCCCACCGCGATCACGTCTTCGTCTGGCAGTTGCTCCCTCCGCTGATCTGGGCGCCGCTGTTGGTCAACGTGCTCACGGTCTGCTCCGGCGCCCCCGCCCCCATCCTCAAGTTCTTCGAACCTCACCCCTCGACGCTCTACGGGTGCGGAAGCTGGCTCACGTTCTTCGCCCGGGCGATGGAGGCATGGGGGCCGGCCGTCGCCGTCCTGACGATGATCGGCCTCTCTCTCACGTTTGCCTCCGGTCGCGGCGGACGCCTCGTCGCGATCAGCGTGCTCGCCTACTTCCTCACGCAAACGGGCATCCGCGCCCTGGGGCTGTTCGACTCCGGAGGCTATGCCCGGTTCCTGGTTCCCATCTGTCCGCTGACAGCCATCGCCGCGCATGCCGGTTGGCTTCGGCTCTGGTCGCCCGACGCCGGCAGTCGCCGCATCGCGGCGATGCTGGCCGCCAGCGCCATGGTCGTGCTCTGGATTGCGATGGAACGGCAGTTGACGCTGCACGCCGCGCGGCTCGATCAGGCCGCCCAAATCCCGGGCCTGCTGGCCGCCGGCATCGCCGTGCGCGTCGCGACGGCCTTCGTCGTCGTCGCAGCCGTGTCGGCGGCCGGCTTCTCCGCACCGCTAAGAAGCTGTCTCAAAACGTCAGGGGGGCCCGGACTTCAGTCCGGGCGGCGCCGCGAACGAGTCGTGCTGAGACAGCTTCCAAGGCAGCGCCGACACGATTGGAGAACGATCCTGGTTCCCGCGGTGCTGGCCGCCCTGATCCCGCTCTCGTGTTACGCCCTCGCACGGCCCTTGAAGAAGCCTCTGGAGGCTCGACTCGTCGAGGACTGCCTGGCTTACCTGAACGAACACGGCTTCGCGAACCGTGAAATCATCTCGGGGCACCCCTGGTTCGATTACGCGATCGGCCGCCCTCAACCGCCGGGGCGTCCCGTCGTCCGAGAGCGATGGCGACGCTCTCCGCCGGGTTCGCTGCTCGCCTGGGATCGCCAGTTCACGGGCTCGGGTTGCGGGATGCCGATCGAGCATCTCCTGGCGGACCCGTCGTTGCGATTGATCCACGCGACGCCCCCCGCGCCGTTCCAGCACAGTCCCTACTTGATGGTCTTCGAGAAGCTGGGCACGGCTCAGGCGGCCGAGACATCATAGAACAGCTCATCGTTGCGCTCGGCGCGACAATCGGTAGCGGCCAAGCTCCTGCTATCGGCCGCAGAAAAAAGGAATGCAGCCGCATTGCCGCGACGGTTCAGCCGTTGCGAACGTAGGCAACCGTGAGTTGCCATGAAGGGTCCCGCAGAATCGGAACCGGGTCCGTGCAACGGCGGCAATTGCTGCGGAAGGCGAGAGAACGGGGCCAAGCTGCCAGGACCAGGCAGCTTCTGATAAGCTCCGTGGGCATCCAGCGTTGCGGATTCGCTCCGCGGTAGCTAGCATGACTCCCGCCGAGCAGGCCGATCGCCAGGCTCGGAGTCTCGGACGCCAAGCCAGACGCCCGAACGAGGCCCCGACGCGCGGCTCCGTTCCTGCAGCACGGAACCGCATGGACCCGAGGCGCTCGTCACAACAAGGTGGCACGAAGACATGGATGAGAATCCGGCTCACGAAACGCGGAAGGCCTCGCACTTCTCGCGCGTCCTGCTGATCGGTCTCGACGGCGCCACGTTCAACGTGTTGAGGCCGTTGATGGACGACGGCAAGATGCCCGTGCTGAGGTCGCTGGTCGATCGAGGCGTATCGGGCGAACTGCTGTCCACGAGGCCGCCCATCACGCCCGCGGCCTGGACGACCTTGATGACAGGCAAGGGCCCCGGTCGTCACGGCATCATCGACTTCCTGCGATACGACCCCCGGCTGAACAAGCTGATCCTCAACAACAACCAGAAGATCTCGCAGAAGACGATCTGGCAAATCCTCAGCGAGAAGGGCTGTCGGGTCGGCTCGATTCACGTCCCAATGACTTTCCCGCCGGAGCCGGTCAACGGATTCATGATTAGCGGTTTCGACACGCCGCCGGGCGAGGACTTCACCTATCCCAAAGAGCTGCAACCGGAGTTGCTCGCGCGCTATCCCGACTACACGCACGAGAAAAAATGGCAGCGCAGGGCGCTGGGCGGCGGGGACGTCTTCGCTCTGAACCTGGAGTACATCAAGCAGAGCTTCGACCGCGGCTTCGAGTTGGCCCGTTTCTGCGGAGACAAGTACGGCTGGGACGTGATGATGGTCCTGCTCAAGCTGGTCGACAATCTCCAGCACAAGGCCTGGCGTTACATCGACCCGCGGACCCGGGATC
>CAZERK010000341.1:0-4484 GCA_964514515.1 uncultured Planctomycetaceae bacterium | reverse complement strand
CGGCCTTGTCCGGTTTCGGCGCCTCGGTCATTCTGGGATGCTCCCGGGCCGTCGGCGAAACCATGTTCGTGGCGTTCGCCGCGGGTCAGCACCCCCGCTTCACGCTTGACCCGCGCGTTCCCATCCAGACGATGACGGCCTTCATCGTACAGGTCAGCCTGGGCGATACGCCGACCGGCACGCTGGAGTACCGGACGATCTTCGTGGTGGGGATGAGCCTGTTCGTCTTCACCCTCGTGTTGAACACGGCCGCCCACTTCCTGCGGCGCCGCCTGGCGAAGGGAGGGACATGGTGAGCGCGGAACCGAAACCGGCCACCCGACTTCCGGCGGCGCCGGAATGGGCGTCCGGCGCGGACGCCGGTTGGGTCAGCCTGGAACGCGCGTTCCGGGCCACCTGCCTGCTCGCCCTGTTCCTGCCGCTTCTGCTAATGGCCGTCCTGATCGGAGACGCGATTGTCGACGGCTGGCCCAGGCTGAACTGGCAGTTTCTCTCGTCTTATCCGTCTCGCCACCCGGAGCTTGCGGGCATACTGCCCGCGCTGGTCGGCACGGCGTGCCTGATGCTCTTGACGGCGGTCATGGCATTACCGTTGGGCGTGGGGGCGGCGATATACCTGGAGGAGTACGCCCGGCCAAGCCGGATTACCTCCCTGATTGAGATCAACATCAGCAATCTCGCCGGCGTGCCATCCATAATCTACGGCCTGCTGGGACTCGAGTTGTTCGTGCGGTCGCTCCAGTTGGGCCGAAGCCTGCTGGCGGGAGCGGCAACGCTGGCGTTACTGCTCCTGCCCATGGTCATCATGGCCTCGCGCGAAGCGCTGCGCACGGTTCCGGCATCCTTGCGGGAAGCGAGCTACGCCCTCGGGGCGGATCGCTGGCCGACCATACGGCGTGTCGTCCTGCCGATGAGCCTGCCCGGCATCCTGACGGGGGTCATCCTCTCGCTGGCCAGGGCCGTCGGCGAGACGGCACCTTTAATAACCATTGGGGCACTAACCTACATCGCGTTTCTTCCAGACTCGCTCGGCAGCCCCTTTACCGCACTGCCCATCCAGATATTCAACTGGATATCCCGGCCGCAGGCAGGGTTCGCCATCAATGCCGCGGCGGGAATTGTGGTCTTGTTGGCGATCATGCTGGCCATGAACGGAGTTGCAATCTGGTTGCGGATACGCCTACAACGCAGAATCAACTGGTGAGCACCACGGCGGAGAGGTCGCAGAGACAGCCCATGTATTCCGGACTCATTACCCCCGGCCAGCAAGGCGACCTGCCGGCGCCCGGCGCCGGCCAGGCGGCGACTGCTGGTGAAAGAATCCGCGTCGAGCGGCTGCAAGCCTGGTTCGGGCAGGCCGAGGTCCTCAAGGGCATCACGCTGCCAATTCTCGAGAACCGGGTTACCGCGATCATCGGTCCGTCCGGCTGTGGCAAGTCCACGCTGATCCGCTGCCTGAACCGCATGCACGAAGTAACTCCCGGAGCGCGGGTGGCCGGCCGCGTGATGCTTGACGGGCAGGACATCTATGCTCCCGCAGTCAATCCCGTGCGCCTGCGAAGGCGGGTCGGAATGGTGTTTCAAAAGGCCAATCCGTTCCCCACGATGTCCATTCGGAACAACGTTCTTGCCGGGCTGCACCTCCAGGGTCTTCGCCGGTCGGACCGGGAGGAACTGGTGGAGGAAGCGCTTCGCCAGGCGGCTTTGTGGGATGAAGTCAAGGATGTACTCGAACGTTCGGGGGCCAGCCTGTCGGGGGGACAGCAGCAGCGGCTCTGCATCGCCCGTGCCCTGGCTCTTCAACCGGAGGTCCTGCTCATGGATGAGCCCTGCTCGGCGCTGGATCCGATCGCCACGGCGAAGATTGAAGACCTTATCCACCGCCTGCGCGAGAGATATACGCTCGTCATAGTGACGCACAATATGCAACAGGCCGCCCGGGTGGCGGATAGCACGGCGTTTCTCTACCTCGGCGAACTCGTGGAGTATGGCGACACCAGCACGTTGTTCACTCATCCGCGCAATGCGCGCACGGAGGACTACCTGACCGGACGATTCGGGTAGGGAGGCGAGGCCGTCATGCGACCTGGTCATACGGACCACCAATACGATGAGGAAATGACCCGGCTGACCAATCAGGTTGTCCTGATGGGGCAGACCGTACAGCAGATGATCGCGGACAGCGTCCGGTCGCTCGCCGAGCGGGATGTTGAGCTCGCCGATCGCACCATCCGCCGGGATCACGAGGTGAACCGGCTGGAAGTGGAAACCGATGAACTGTGCATTCAAATGCTGGCGCGGCGTCAACCCGTAGCTTCCGATCTGCGGTATATCACTGCGGCCATGAAGCTGGTGACCGACCTGGAGCGTATGGGAGACTTGTGCGTCAACATCTGCGAGCGGGCCATAGAACTGAGCCAGGCGCCGCCTCTGGCGACGCCGGAGGCCCTGCCCAGAATGGCTCAGGCCGCTGAAAGCATGGTGCGCGAGGCACTGGACGCGTTCATCAACCGGAACGAGGAGCTAGCCAGCACGGTGATCACCCAGGATCGGATGGTCAACGCCTGCCACTCCCAGGTATTCCGGGACCTGCTGGACCGCATGACCACAGACGCGAGCACGACCGATCGCGCTACGCGGATTCAGGCCATTGCTAAATACTTGGAGCGAATAGGCGACCATGCGACCAACGTCGCGGAAATGGCCGTGTTTCTGATTCGCGGCAAAGACATCCGCCACTTGGCCAGCGTGGCAGAAAGTGGCGCCGCCAACCCGCGCGGCATTCTCTTTGTTTGTGTCCATAATGCCGCCCGCAGCCAAATGGCCGAAGCCTGGGCTCGCACGCTCTTTCCACCCGGCACCGCCATCTGGAGCGCGGGCTCAGATCCCGCTATCGCCGTCGATCCCCGGGCTGTTTCGGTCATGGCGGAAGTGGGAATCGATCTGGGAGCTCAGCGGCCCAAGAGTATTCTGGATGTTCCTCTTGGCGAAGTCGACATGGTCGTAACGCTCTGCCCGGAGGAGGTCTGTGTTCCCCTGCCCGGGATCATGAGGCGTGCGACCCGGGTATTTGCGGACCCGGCCTCGGCGAGCGGAAGTCAAGAGCTGGTGCTTGCGGGGTTTCGTCAGGTGCGGGACGAGATCCGCACGTTCGTGACGGAGTTGGCGGTGATGCCTTGGGTAGAGAGGTGAACCAGTAAAAGCCCGCACCAACCGGACGCGACTCCTCTGCCGGCGGAGTAGCCGGGGGGTTGAGAGCCGATGGCCGAGGACAAGTCGCTCGGCAAAGGAGCCCTTATGCCAGACAAACTCAATCGTGACGACCCCGAATCCATCCACGAGCAGGTCCGCGCCGGTTACGGCCGGATCGCCCGCGAAGACTACGCACCCGGCGGCGGTTGCTGCGGGCCAAGCTCCTGCGGCTGTTCCCCCGCCGCCACGGCGGACGACATCGCCAAGATGATCGGCTACGCCGAGGCCGACCTGGCCGGCCTGCCCGAGGGGGCCAACATGGGCCTCTCCTGCGGCAATCCCACGGCCCTCGCTTCGCTCAAGCCTGGCGAGGTTGTCCTCGACCTCGGCAGCGGCGGCGGCTTTGATTGTTTCCTCGCCGGCCCGCGCGTCGGTGCCGCCGGCCGCGTCATCGGCGTGGATATGACGCCGGACATGATCAGCAAGGCCCGCCGGAACACCGCCGCCTACCGCAAGCAATCCGGCCTCGACAATGTCGAGTTCCGGCTCGGCGAGATTGAGCACCTGCCGGTCGCCGACCAGAGCGTGGACGTGATCATCTCGAACTGTGTCATCAACTTGTCGCCGGACAAGCCGCAGGTCTGGCGGGATATGGCCCGCGCCCTCAAACCCGGCGGTCGTGTCGCCGTGTCGGATCTCGCGCTGCTCCGCCCGCTGCCCGAGGCCGTGCAGGAAATGGTCCGGGCCTGGGTCGGCTGCGTGGCGGGGGCGTCGCTGGTCACGGATATCGAGCGTTTCGCCCGCGAGGCCGGCCTCTCCAATATCCGCCTGACCCCGAAGCCGGGCTATGTGGAGTCCATGGCGAGCATCGAAGAGGATATGTTCAAGAAGATCGCCGCCGCCCTGCCCGCCGGCACGAAGCCCGGCGACTACGTGACCAGTCTCGACATCACTGCCCGCAAGCCACGGTGAGCCTATGAAGACAACCGTCGTCGGACGACTCTCCTTTCTTGATCGCTTCCTGACCCTCTGGATTTTTCTCGCCATGGTCGTCGGCGTGTTCGGCGGCTGGCTGTGGCCGGGCGTCGAGGGCTTTCTCAACCGCTTCCAGGCCGGCACGACCAATGTTCCGATCGCCATCGGGCTCATCCTGATGATGTATCCTCCGCTGGCGAAGGTGAAGTACGAGGAACTCGGCGACGTCTTCCGCAATGTCCGGGTGCTCGAGCTGTCGCTGGTGCAGAATTGGGTGATCGGTCCGATCCTTATGTTCGCCCTGGCGATGCTCTTCC
>CAZERK010000340.1:0-4486 GCA_964514515.1 uncultured Planctomycetaceae bacterium | reverse complement strand
GACCCGCCAGCCCACTGACCCGCCAGCGACTGGACAGGATCTGGAGCCTTCCCGACCCGACGCGCTGGCCCCCAACGCCCCAACGGCCACGGAGGAAGCCGAGGAAGAGCCGAGCCGGCCTGGCTTCGCCTTGCCATGAAAACTCAGCGATCCTGCATGGACTGCCACGCAAAACCGAAACTGGCGATCCCGGCGATCTCGTTGATTGCGACGGAAGGCGAGGGGCCGAGACTACTTGCCCCGGTTGGCTGCGCGCCCTCAGAATGAGGCTTGGCCCCCCTTCCGCCACGACGGCCCGGCGATGAGAAGACCGACGTCCTCAGCCCTTGGTCGCCCGGACGATTTCCTTGATCGTGGTGATGCCCTTGCGGACCTTCAACCACCCGTCGTCTCGGAGGGTAATCATGCCGTGCTGGACGGCCAGGCGTTTGATCTTGCCCGAGGAGGAGCGCTGCAGGACCAACTCGCGAACGTCGTCGTCCATCAGCATCAGCTCGAAGATGCCCTTACGGCCGGCATAGCCCGTTCCGCGGCATTCGCGGCAGCCGCTCGGCCGATAGATGGTCGCGCCCTTGGGATCGAAATCGTCGGGCAGGTCGAGGCGGTCGGGCTCGTAGGCCTCCTTGCAGTGCGGACAGAGCGTGCGGATGAGCCGCTGGGCCAGCACGGCCTCGACGCTGCTGGAGACAAGGAACGGCTCGACGCCCATGTCGAGCAGTCGCGTGACCGCCGTCGGCGCGTCGTTGGTGTGCAGGGTGCTGAAGACGAGGTGGCCGGTCAGCGACGCCTGTACGGCCGTCTCCGCCGTCTCCAGGTCGCGAATCTCGCCGACCATGATGACGTCCGGGTCGTGCCTCAAGAAGGCACGCATGCCCTTGGCGAAGCTCAGCCCCGCCTTCATGTTCACGTTGACCTGGTTGATGCCTTCCAGGTGATACTCGACGGGATCCTCGACGGTCAGGACCTTGATCTCCTCGGAGACGATGGTCCGAAGCGCGGCGTACAGCGTCGTGGTCTTGCCGGAGCCGGTCGGACCGGTGACGAGCAGGATGCCGTGCGGCTGGCTGATGACCTTCTCGAAGATCTTCAGCATCGCCTCGTCGAAGCCCAAGTCCTCCAACGACAGCAGGATGGACTGCTTGTCGAGAATACGCATGACCACGCCTTCGCCGTGGATCATGGGGATGATGCTGACGCGGAGGTCGATCTCGCGGCCGTGCACCTTGATCTTGAAGCTGCCGTCCTGCGGGACGCGGCGCTCGGCGATGTTGTGATTCGAGAGAATCTTGATGCGGCTGATGATCGCCGCCTGGAGCTTGCGGATTTGCGGCGGCACGTTCGTGTTGCGCAGCACGCCGTCCACGCGGTAGCGAATGCGCAGGTCGTCCTCATAGGGCTCGATGTGTACGTCGCTGGACCGTTCGTTGATCGCTTCGAGCAGGATTTCGTTGACCAGCTTGATGACGCTGGCGTCCTGGGCCATCTCCGCCAGGTCGCCCGCGCTCTCGCGCACGTCGCTGAGAACCTGGACGTCCTCCTCGTCGTCGTCCACGAGCCGGGCAACGGTATCGCCGCCGACGCCGAAGTACTTCTTGATGATCTCGCTGATCTCGCTCTCCTTGGCGAGGACCGGCTTGATCTCCAGCCCGCAGAGCATCCGCAACTCGTCGAAGGCGTAGATTTGGAAGGGGTCCGACGTGGCCACGCGGAGCGAGCCGTTGACCTTGTCCAACGGGATCAGCTTGGAACGGTGAATCAGCTTGGACGGCATCCGCCGCAACAACTCGACGTCAACGGGAACGTCCGCCGCCGCCAGGTCCACGATGTCGAAGCGATAGAGCTCGCCGAGGGCCTTGAGAACGTTCGTCTCGCTGCAGTAGCCGAGCCGGACCAGCACGCGGTCGAGCCGGTCGTTCGCGCCGCATTTTGCGTTGGCGGCCTGGAGCTGCTCCGGCGTGATGACCTATCGTTCGAGGAGCATGTCGCCGAGGTTCACGATCCGGCTCCGTCTTGCGCGTCGACGGCACGAACAGCCGCCTGAGCTTGTACGCTGCGTAGTCTACTTCGGTTGCTTACGGCCTTCAAAGCACGGTCTTTCGTCCCGTCGAGGACGGCTTGGCGCCCACCGGACGAGCAAACCGAAGGCGGCTGAGCCGACCGATAACATTCTTCTACCCAGGCCTTTATGCCCACCCCTCGACTGCCCCGCATAGCCGCGACAGCTCGTTTAGCCGCGACCCGAAGGGGAGCGCGAACGCAACGCTTCGCGACGCTCCCGGAGCCCCCCTACCACGTCGTGCGAATCGTCAACCGCCGGCACGACTCGAACGCGCCGTCGCCCCACAGCGGTGCGGCGTCCGTCGGTCCCGCAACATCGTACCGAAAGCTGGAGCCCACGGCCACGCCGGCGCCGAGCAGCAGCGCCGCGGCAACCGCCAGGGCCAAGGGGCGGATGGCGGACGAGACGCGCGGCCAGCGACGGGAGACAGGAGCGACGAGCATCGCCTCGAATCCCAGCGCGACCAGGACGAAGAACGCGGGCAGAATCGACGCCGCCTGCCTGGCGTACCCGTAGAAGGCCAGCGCGACGAGCAGCTTGTAGACGACGATCAGGAGCCAAACCGCACCGTTGCGCCGGCGCATGCACGCAACCGCGCCTGCAATCCCGAATCCCAACAGCAGAATCGACCAGGGCAAGCCCCGGCCGGGAGGCGACGTAAGCTGGTCGACGGGCGGCCGGATGCCGTCCAGTCCCAGCGGCCAGTTGAACGGCGTCATGCCGAGCGTCAAACCTGCGGTGAAGCAACGGAGCTTGCGGCCCATCAGGATCGCGGCGTCGCGCGGATGCTCGAACAGATAGCGTAGTCCGATGCCGTAGCCGTCCTGGTACAGCCGGAGATGCCGGGGGTTTCCGAAGGCCAGGCGAACCGGCGTCGGCGATTCAGGATCGAGCAAGGTCGCCGAGAAGCCGCCGGTCGCCGCTGCGCTATTCGCCAACGCAAAGCTCATCGGTCCCTGATTCGTCACGAAGACGAACGGAGACAGGGGCCGCGGCACGCAGCCGGCCTCGTTGCGAAACCAGTCCTCCGCGAAGCCGCGCCGCACCTCGGCGACGCCCTGCCGCACAGCCAAATCGTCCAGCAGCCTGAAGTTGCCCTCGCGTGCGAACGCCGGCAGGCCGCGGATGAAGTCGACGGCGTCGCGTGACCACGAGACCCTCGATCGGGCGTAATCGACCGGACGAAACTCGACGGTGTTGAACCGCTTGATGGCGTAGTAGCTGCGGACGTTCCACGGCAGCGTCACGACGAAGACGCCCGCGAGGATGACGGCCAGACCCGCGAGGATGCTGCCATCGGGATGCGCACGCGAACGCAGCCCGTCCTGCTCATCGCGCAGATTCTCCGAAGAAGACCGCCCTGCACCCGATGCGGCAGATGCCTGCCCTGCAAGACGTCTCCTGAAGCCCGCAAGCGACGGCAGGAAGCTCCGCGGCGTCGGCGCCACGGAAGCAGGCGATGCCGTACGTACGCGCCAGGACCAAGCAAGATACCCGCACAACAGCAGGGCCAGCAGCGCGTGCTCGGCCCGAAACAGCACCGCCGCGCCGTGCAGCAGCCCCAACGGAACGAGCAGTCGCAGGCGAGGCCGCTCGGCAGCCGGGAGGGTTAGCACGACGATCAGCAACCAGAGCAGCGTATAGGGCGTCTCGTTATTGAGCGAAGTCGACTGCGCCGCCAGACCGAAGGCGCCCGCGGACAGTAGTCCCGCCAACCAGCCGACGCGCGGTCCGAACTGCGATCGGGCCGCGTACCAGACCAGGACGCAGCTCGCTGCCCCCATGATCGAGAACAGCACCTTCTGCGCGAGGAATCCGGTCGATGCGTCGCCGCCCCAAGTCCAGGACAGCAGGTAGGCCATGCCAGGCGTATGGACGGGCAGGTTGAACTCGAACGGCTCGCCTCTCTGGAGGCACGATGCGAACCGCACCCATAGCGGAGCATCGCCTTCGTAGAAAACCGAATGCGGCCAAGCTCGGTCGGGCGAAGCCGTCAACATCGTCAGCCGGGTCGCCAGCGCGAGGACGAACAGGACGAGCGCCGTCGTCGTCGGCCGGCTCAACAGGCGTTCTCGCCAAGACGCAGGCCGTCGCGACGCATCCGGTATCAACCGTCTCTGCAAGGCAAACACCCCTGCGACGCATCTGGCAGCCGCCATTTCCGACAGATCAGAAACGCCTCCGATGCACCCGGCGCCGCCGTCTCCTCAGGTCAGAAGCTCCCGCGGCGCACGCGGCATCCGTCGGTCCCGCCGTTCAGAATCCGCGACGGCTCTGGCAGACGCCGCGCTCCAGAAGGCTACGCGCCCTGGTTTGTCTCCAGCGCCTCCAGGATTTCGCGGGCCGTCTGTTCCAGCGTCGGGTGGACCCAATCGGGAGCGATCTCGGCCAACGGCTTCATGACGAAGGACCGTTCGTCATGAAGCC
>CAZERK010000339.1:0-4488 GCA_964514515.1 uncultured Planctomycetaceae bacterium | reverse complement strand
TGTCGCATGAGAAAGGCGTCGGCCCGGAGCTGGCCCGCCCGTGGTGGGTGGGCGACGCAGCTTCGCCAAGGCCGCCCTGTTATCCGATGCGTCGGCCGCAGGGGGACGATGCTGCGACGCCCGGCCGGGCTCACGTTACGTGCTTGCCCTTACGATCTCGCGCTTGTGCGGGCAATGCGGCGTGTTGACGCACCGGCTCGGCAGTTGCAGCCGCTTGACCGGCCGGCCGCCGATGAGATGCGACTCGAAGATTTCCTCCACGTCCTCCAACTGGACGAAGCCGTACCAAACGCCCTCGGGATAGACGACGAGCACGGGGCCGTGTTCGCATTGGCCAAGGCAGTCCGCCGTGTTGATGCGAATCTTGCGCTTCAAGCCCCGTTCGTCGACAAGCTGCCGCAGCCGGTCGCGGATCGAGCCGGCGCCGCGCGAGAGGCAGCAGCCTCGATGGTCGCCGTCCGGTCGCGTGTTCTTGCAGACGAAAACGTGTCGCTCGTAAACAGGCATCCGTTTCTCCTGTACAGGCCGGTGACAGCTCGTGGCTCGTGCGAGGGCGCTGCGGCCCGGCGACGACGCCAACGGTGATGAACGCAAACTCGAATCCGACGGTTCGCATCGCATCGGCGGGATGCGATGTTGGCCTGGGGTCAGGAGTCTAGCGCGGCCGCCGGCGCTTGTGGCGCCAGGAATCCGTTCATAGAATCGACGACTTATGCTGGCTAAATTGCAGAGCTTCACGCTGGTCGGCATCGAAGCGGTGGCGTGCGAGGTGGAGGTCAACGTCGCCTCGCGCGGCTTCGCGACGGCAGCGATCGTCGGCCTGCCCGACGCCGCCGTGAAGGAGAGCCTCGAGCGCATCCGCACCGCGATCACGAATTGCGGCTATCGCCCGCCGGCCAAGCGGACCGTCATCAACCTCGCGCCCGCCGACATCCGTAAGGAAGGGCCGGCCCTGGACTTGCCGATCGCCCTGGGGATGTTGTTCGCGGCCGACGGCGCTGTTCCCGAATCGACGCGCGCGTACATGATCGCCGGCGAGTTGGCGCTCGACGGTCGCGTGCGCAGCGTCCGCGGGGCGCTGTCGTTGAGCATGTTGGCCAAGCGCGAGGGCTATCGCGGCATCGTCGTGCCACGCGAGAACGCCGGCGAGGCCGCCGTCGTCGACGAAATCGAAGTCATCGCCGTCGACTCGCTCAGCGACGCCGTCGGATTCTTGAACGACCAACTGCCGATCGAGCCGCACACGATCGACCTCGAAACGGCCTTCAAGGAAGCCTCCGCCTACGACCTGGACTTCGCGGACGTTCGCGGCCAGGAGTTCTGCAAGCGGGCCCTATGCGTCGCGGCCGCCGGCGGACACAACATCCTGCTGATCGGTCCGCCGGGCTCCGGCAAAACGCTCCAGGCGAAATGCCTGCCGACGATCCTCCCGCCGCTGACGCTCAGCGAATCGCTGGAGACGACGCGCATCTGGTCGTCCGCCGGCAAACTGCCGTCCGGCACGGCGCTGCTGGCGACGCGGCCCGTGCGAACGCCGCATCATTCCGCCAGCGCCGCCGCGCTCGTCGGCGGCGGAACGGTCCCGCAGGCGGGAGAAGTTTCGCTTGCGCATCACGGCGTGCTGTTCCTCGACGAGATGCCGGAGTTTCAACGGCACATCCTGGAGACGCTCCGCCAGCCGCTCGAGGACGGCTGCGTGACGATTGCCCGGTCGCACAGCGCCGTCTGCTTCCCCGCCGAGTTCATGCTCGTGGCGGCGATGAACCCCTGTCCCTGCGGGTACCACGGCGACCCGCGCCGCAACTGCACGTGCTCGCCGCCGCAGATCGACCGCTACCTCGCGCGAATCAGCGGACCGTTGATCGACCGTATCGATATTCACGTGGACGTGCCGGCCGTGCCGTTCGACGATCTACGCCGGCAACGCGCCGGCACGGACTCGGCGACGCTTCGGTCGCAGGTCGTCGCCGCCCGGCGGCGGCAGCAGGAGCGGTTCGCCGAGATCGGGCACATGCTCAACGGCCGCATGGGCCCGCGGCTGGTTCGCAAGTTCTGTCCGCTGGACGGGCCGTGTGAGCAGATTCTCAAACAGGCGATGACGGAGTTGGGCTTGTCGGCCCGAGCGCACGACAAGGTTCTGCGCCTGGCCCGGACGATCGCCGACATCGAAGGCGCCGGCGAGATTTCCAGCGAGCATCTCTCGGAGGCGATTCAATACCGCCGCCTCGACCGCCGGATGTAGCGCGGCATCCAGCCCGGCTGCGCTCCTTGACAGCCCCCGATCTTGGTCGGGGGCGCACAATTCGCCGCACGTGAACGACAGGCCCTGCTAAAGCGTTTTTCTTTTGAATGTGGCGTTGCCCCCCCTGTGGGCGACGCAGTTTCGCCAAGGCTGACCTGTCGCCCTGTGCGTCGGCCGCAGCGGGCGAGGCTGGGAATTTATTGCCCGCGGGCCGGTCTTGCCCCCGTTATCAGTATTGATACGCGGGGCAAAATCCCCGTGGAAGGGATGAATTCCCAGCCTCGGCCGACGCGACATACAATCGCAAACCGGTATATTGCCGCTCCTCGGCCAAGCGCCGCGGCTCGCGGGCAACATCTCAGACCGCAACGCCGCCCCGGTCCTGAGGTTCAGCAGTCGTCGGGGCCTGAAGCAACTTCCGACGAAAACAGTGCATCCGCTCGCCGATCTTGGCGGGGAAGTCGATCCGCTGCTCGTCGAACTCGATTGGGAGACCTGGGTAGGGCCGGAGTTGAACCGGCGACACACGGATTTTCAGTCCGTTGCTCTACCAACTGAGCTACCTACCCCGCAGCCGGTAGACCGGCTCATGGAATGTTGCATTGTCGGCAAGACCGAGCGAGAACGCAAGGGCCGAGGCAGAACAGCCTGCGCGGCTCCAGGGCAATCGCAAGATCGTCGCATTGACCCGTCTGGTCTGCGCCTGAACAGAGCCGTCCCGATGGATCGGGACAGCTCTGTCCAAACCCATGCAAGCACGTCCAACGCGGCGAAAATACGATGACCCCACCAAGACCTGCTCGGCCGACTGTGCCGCGTTGACGCACCGTTGGCCCAGAGATAGCCTGCTTCCCCACGGCTCCAAAGCTGACGGGAGGATTCCGCGACGTCGGAATCAAGAGCGATTGGAACCGTCGGGCGATGGGCTGACGGTGTTGGTCGTTCGACAACGGGTCGTGCTCCAGGGTAGGTTCGGAGGCGGCCAGCAGCGAGAGATGATGAACGTTCTGCTCATCGCGAGCCTAGTCCTCTACGTGGTCGGCGTCCTGTCGTTGACCGTCAACTTCGTGCGGGCTCTCCGGAGCGCGCAGGCTCAGCGCGCCGCGCCCACGGGCGGCGCCAACACCGGTCCACGGCCCTCGCTGGACGTCGTGATTCCCGTCAAGGACGAACGCAACCATATCGCTGTTTGCATCGAGTCGGTTCTGCGACAGGACTACGCTGCGACGGATTCGGCCAAGGCCGAACCCTGCGGTTCGGCAGGCGTCCCGCCCGGCGCCGCGAACTGCGGCCTGGACGTGCTCGTCGTGACCGCCCGGTCCACGGACCGCCCGGAAGACGTCGTCCAGCGGTTGCAGCACAACCATGCCAACCTGCGGCGCGTCGACATCCAGGAGTTGCCGCCCGGCTTTTACGGTAAGCCGCACGCCCTCCATCGCATCGCCTCGCGGCTTCAGGCGGAATACGTCGCCTTCGTGGACAGCGATCTGCGGCTCGAACCGACCTGCCTGGGCACGCTGGTCGACCATCTGGTCCGCCATCAATTGGATTGGCTCGCGGTCATGGGCGCGCCGGAGGTCTCCCGGTTCTGGGAGAAGCTGCTCGTACCGCCTTTCGGCGCAGTCATCTTCGCATGGTACGACCCGCGAAAAATCAGCGATCCCAATTGGCCCGACGCCATCGGCAGCGCGATGATGGTCTGCCGCCGGTCGGCCTACGAAGCGATTGGCGGGCACGGGGCAGTCATCGACGTCTACGACGAGGACAGCGAACTCGTGCGCATCGCCAAGCGGGCGGGGCAGAAGGTCGCCTTCCTCCTGACGCCGGAGCTGTTCACGCAACGGCATTACGGCACGATCGGCCGGACGATTCGCGGGATGACGCGGACATTCGTGGGCGGCATCAAGACGATCCCGAGGCTGCTGTACACGATCGGCTCGCTGGCATTCGTCTCGTGGGCGCCGTTCTTCATGCTGGCGTTGCTCGCGTGGGCGACGGGCGGAGCCTGGGCGGCGCCGTACGCGCCGGTTTGGTGGGCGGCGGCGGCGGTGCATTGTCTGGTCGCCTTCGCCCTGGCTGCGTTCATCTATCGAACGTCCGGCGTCAATCGAGGCCACGCGCTGTTGCATCCGCTCAGCGCCGCCTTGTTGATGTGGGTGTGCGTCCGAGCCATCCTGCACAAGCTTCGCGGTGAGTCGATCGTCTGGCGAAGCACGAACTACAAGGAAGCGCCCCCGGCATTCTGA
>CAZERK010000338.1:0-4497 GCA_964514515.1 uncultured Planctomycetaceae bacterium | reverse complement strand
CCCTCCCGCGGCGACCTCGACGGTGATTACGCCCTGGACATGGAGGACGTGCCGCATTTCATCGACGCGCTGCTCGGCAACCTGCCGGCCCACCCGGGCATCGATCAGAGCCAGGGGGACATGAACCTCGACGATGCGGTTGACGGCAATGACATTCAGTTGTTCATCCTCGCGTTAATCGAATTTGCATAGGGACGAATGTGCCACGGAGCGACGAATGACAACGGGCTCCCGTCGGGGATTGTGAATCGAGCGAATGATCTAAACAACGAGGAACAAAGAACTGGAGAATCGAAATGACCCCAAGAGTAATTGCAGTGATTATCATGAGTCTATTTCCCTTCGCAAGTGCGGCATCCGCCGCGATCATCGATGGCGTCAACTGGGCGGACGACGTGGTGGACCACGGCGCGAACATCCAAAACTACGGCGGACAGGTGATGGATGGGACGACAAAGTGGTGGTTGACGGGTCCGCCGGATGCGGACATGAACGGCAATGGTTACGCGGGGGATCCGGAGGATCAAGATACCGTTGCCGGCTGGCGCGGAGCGTCGGCGAACGAGTCTATCAGTATGTACTGGGAAACCGGCATCGCTGATCTTGCGGGCGACGATCTCTTGATTCGGCTTTACAGCGGCCCCGCAGCGGCGGCTGATGTCTTCGCCAGCGTGGATGGCAATGTCTTTCAACGCCTCGGCACGATTGGCGGCGGCCTATCGGGATATCTTCGCGACGAGCCCTTTGAATTCGGGGGTTTGTTTGCGGACGACGTGCATCACGTCAAGGTGGTACGGACCACCGCCGGCTCCCAAACAGGGATGTTCTTCGATTCGTTCGGCGGCCGCGTTCCGGAACCCGCCGGCCTGATGCTGGCGGCGCTGGCCGCGCTCGGCCTTGTTGGGCGGAGAGACGGGGGGGGCGTCCGGCGATCTGCTGGGGGAAGTCGCCCAAGCGGCGCCGTTTCGCTTGGTTGGCCGCCCAAGCGGCGTCGTGCGGGAGGCGCGCGGTGACCAGACGAGGATTTACTCTCATTGAGTTGCTGGTCGTCATGGCGATCGTGTCCGTGCTGATCGGCATGGTTCTGCCGGCGCTGTCGGCGGCTCGCGAGACGGGGCGTCAGTCCGTTTGCTTGTCGAATCTCCGCGGCCTCGTGCTCGGGGTGGAATTCTACGCTCAGGCGAGCGACGATTGGCTGCCGGCCGCCGAGCCGCCGATGCGCGAGTTTCCCGACGCGCGTCATTGGTTCATGAACCCGAGCCTGTTGTCGCAGATGTCGGTCGAGCGTCTGCTGGACGACGACGGCGTGCCGGTCGGCCCATCTCGGAACGGCCTGCTCCTGACGTGTCCAAGCCACGAGGAGCCCGACCGCTGGCAAGACGGAACGCTGCTGGACTACGTGTTGAGTTACGCAGTGAACGGGACGTGGGGGCTGGGCGGTCGTCCGGACCATCTCGAACAGCGGCGGCGCGACGAGTTTGCGCGGACGTCGGACGTCATGGCCCTGACGGATGCGTGCGGCATCGCGGCTGCGCCGGGGATCGTGCTATACAACGGGTGCGCGGAGCACAACTTCGACTATCGTCATCGGGGGCGCGTTCAGGCGGCATGGCTTGACGGGCACGTTACGCCGATGAGCCAGGACGGCATCCCGTTCGGCATGGCTCGCCGCTACGAGGCCTTCTGGCGCGCTCGGAACCCGTGCGCGTTCAGGTAGGAGGCGTTGTCCCGGCGTCCTCTTCTTGACGGAGAGCGCTTTCCCGGACAACGCCTGGATGGCGGTGCTCCGCCCGTGACTCCGCGCGGACCCAGGAAGATCCAGATTGGCCGTGGAGGATCGCCCTATCGCTTGCTCATCACGAGGAACGAGCGGTTGATTTCGAACAAGCAGTCGCCGGCAGGCGCATATGGCCATCAGACTCAGCCAGCTTGAAGCGAACCGGGAACCACCGCGGGCCGCTTCCGTGGAAGATCAGGGCTGAGGGCGTCTGACACGAAACCGGGACTCGCCCCCTCGACCTCCCGCCTTCTGTGGCGATGGACGCGATCGCGGGCGCCGGTCCCGGTTCTGTCTTTCCGTGGAAGACCGGACGAAGGCGGCTACGCCCGATCCCAGAACCCATCAGAGCCGCGACCGTGAGGGAGCGGTGGAGCATTTCGCGGCGAGAAGACCGCTTGCTGACGCGCGCGGCTCTGATCGAAATGCGGTTTTGGGATCGGTTCTACAACCCTCGGCGCCGCAGCGGGAGGAGCAAGCCGACAAACACCAAGAGCAACGAGGCGGGCTCGGGGAGCATGACGAGTTGGTCCTGGTGGAATTCAGTGCCCTGTGCATCGCCGTAGAGGTTCAATACGCGCACGTCGCCGATGGAATCGCCCGCGTTCTGGACCGCGTCCTGGTAGAACAGGTCGCGCAGGGATGCGTCGCCCGGCGTCCAACTGATGGGCTCTTCCTCCTCGATGTACCAGATCACGTGCTGGAGCGCGTCGGCGCTGGCGCCTCGCTCGGTCGCGCCGACGTACGCGTAGTCGTCCAACTGGCCGGTGATGAACTGCTCATATAGGTATGCCGTCATGGGGTCCAGCGGATCTGGATCGCCTCCGGCGCCGCCGTGCATGGCCCCCGACGTGACGTCGACGTAGTAGGCGACGCCGTACTGAACCGTCTCTTGTACCTCCAAGCAGAAGCTCTCGAACGTCCCGGCCGCGCCGGATCCGAGGCTGGTCGGCGCAAACGTGAAGTTTGCGTGAGCCACGAGGAACTCACCGCCGTCCGTGGATCCATAGGAGTTTGATAGGACGACTTGCTGAACAAGATCGGCGTTCGTTTGAGGGGTGAGCACCGCCAGCGACGCGAGCGCGACAACGGCTGGGATTGCAGGGTGTTTTGACATCTCTGCCTCTTTCCTTTCTTTGCACCTTGGGATCAGGGCGCAACAACCAAACCGCACCCTCTGGTCGGGGAACACGTTCCCCATGCCCTTTTCAAGGTTGGACTCTCCCCCGCTTTCCCCGACCGTTGCCAAGATCGAGGCCCCCGGCGATTGCTGGATTGTATGGTCGGCACGGTTTCCGGAGTCAAGCGCGGGGACGGCATACCGGACAACTGCTCCGCGCGGTGGGCCGCGAACACCGATTTCGCGGCGTCTCTCCATGCCGACGGCTGTCCTATTAGAGGACTGTTCTGAGATGATTCACGCCGATTGTCGGGTGCTGCATTCCGCGCCCGCACGGCTCACAGACTGCGTGATGGGATCGCGCATCCGAAACGAGCGCACACGGGTCCATCCTGACGCGCGTGGGATGACGACCGTGCGAACGTGAAGTCCAAGACGGGCCGCCTTCTGTGGGGGTGGTGCATCGAGTTCGCAGAACCCGGCTCAGATGTTTAGGGCCCGGGCCGCTCGGGGGCGTTGCTGCTCAACGCGCGGTCGGAACTTGCTGAGGGCGTGTGATGGGTTCGCGATGCGGCGCCTGCGTCGCGGTCGTCAAGCGGCCCTCCATCGTTGCGAAGATCGCCCGAGGCGACAGGTTGGGCGGCAGGTGTGGCTCGAAGAGCGGCGCGATGTCCTCGAACTCCTGCGCCGCCTGCTCGGCCAGCAGGGCCCAGTCGCCACGGAAAGCGAAGGTGTTTTCCAGCATCTTGCACAGGCCGAGCCGCTGCAGGGGCCAAGGCGCGCCTGGGATCGGTTTGTCGGAACGAGTCGTGCGGCGCAGCATCGGGTCGTCCGCCGCCAACGGAATGCCGCAGACGAAGTAGGCGATTTGCCAAAGTCGCAGTGCCGAGTCAGAGGCACGCTGTACCGGCGGTTGCGTGTGATGGCGCGCGATGGCGTTGCACAGGTCGGCGGGCAGTCCCCATCGTTCCAGGAGCCGGTGGGCGACGTGCAGGTGGTTGAACTTGAGCGCTTGCGATTCATGCACCGCCAGCCGGGTGTGGTCGGCCCCGCAGTTCTCCAGGATCGCCGCGTAGGCGTGGCCGTAGCGTTCCGCCAGCAGCGGGACGCCCAGATCCTGAAGGGCGCCTGCCAGGAAGGCCCGCCCCGCGAGCCGTCGATCGCCGTTCATGGCGATGGCTCGCGCGAGACAGCCCCTCGACAGGCTGTCGCCCCAGAAGGCGCGTCGGTCAAACAAGGGCATCGGCAGCCGGTCGATCAGCTCCGCGATTCGGCACGCGAGCGCGATTGCGACAAAGCGGTCGGCGCCGAGTCGATCGGCGGCCTCTTCCGCGTCGGCGGCGTGCGAAAAGCCGGCGGAGACGGCATTGGCCAACGCGACCATGCGCGTGGAGAGGGCGGATTCCGGTCGGATGGCGCGGGCGGCCTCGGCGGCGCTGAGCGAGGCGCTGCCGCACAAGGCGGCAAGCACTCGGACCGTGCCCGGCGGATTGGAGAACGAGGCCGTGGCGAGGAGGGCGCCGATTTCGGCTGTCATTTGTCCGCCGGCGGTGGGCGGATTGGCGTGGTTGAGCATTCGTTGGTCTCCACGCGCGGCCCG
>CAZERK010000337.1:3982-4571 GCA_964514515.1 uncultured Planctomycetaceae bacterium | reverse complement strand
CCCCGCACCCGGCCTTCCGGCTGGTGGCCACGGCCAACACGCTCGGCTTCGGCTCGGACTCCGGGCTCTACGCCTCCGGCACGCACGTGCTGAACTTCAGTTGGCTGGACCGCTGGGACGTGGTCGTCCACCTGGACTTCCTGCCGGCCAAGCAGGAGATCGAGCTCCTCCGTTCGCGGCACCCCGCGCTCGCCAAGCCGCTCCTGACCTGCTTGGTCAAGGCGGCCAGCGACCTCCGCAAGGCCCACGCCCAGGAAGAACTGACCACCGTCATCACCACCCGCCGCCTGCTCGCCCTCTGCGCCAGGCTGGCACGTGGCAACGACTTCCCCCGCGCCCTCACCGCCTGCATCCTCAACAAGGTCCCGCAGGAAGATGTCAAGGTCATCCATGAGACGTTCGACCACCACGTGGGGCCGATGGCGGGCAAGACAAATTCATCAAAGTAATACCTGGGCCGTGCTGGTCATCACGCATGACAGGCATGGCCCTTTTCTTTGCGCGAAAGGAGAAGCAATGCGCACCAACCCATTCGAAGGCCAGCTTGAACGGCTGGCCAGAACATTGACCGAGCAGTTCGGCGTGACCG
>CAZERK010000337.1:0-3972 GCA_964514515.1 uncultured Planctomycetaceae bacterium | reverse complement strand
CGTCCTGTGCCAGGGCGATTGCGCCTGCACCGATGGCCGGAGAATCCTCCTGCCGTCACTCCCCGAGCCGATGGACGAACCACTGGAGCGGATGGTCCTTGGTTTTTTGGATCATGAACTCGGCCATGTGGTCTTCTCAGATTTCGAGGTGTTGAAGGAGTTTTCCGGCAAGCATCCTGGTGCCGAAGGGCTCCTCAATGTTGTCGAGGACGCCCTGGTGGAACGGCAGGTGATGCAGCGCTGGCCGGGTGTCCGCGCCAACCTGGATGCCATGTTTTGCCAAGTACGCGGCCGAGTACTCTCGCGGCTTCGCGAAGCCAGCCCCTTCCGTCGCTTCTGCACCGCCGTGTACCTCAAGCTCTCGCACCACCACGACATGCTGGGACTGAGCAGAACCTTGGCAGGCTACGAAGACCTCCTGGACGGATACGCCGCCGTCAAAAACAGCCGCGCCTCCGCGGAACTCGCGGAACGCCTGCTGGATCGCTGGTGCAAGAACAACCCGCCGCAAAAGGCTCAGCAGCCGCCACCGGACGGAACGGCATCCGATGTTGACAAGGAACCCCTTGGGAACGCGGACGGCACCGGCGAATCCAGCGACAACGGCGATGCCGGTAACGGGTGTAGTAACCCCAACGGCGAGAGCGAGGAATCCGAGGCCGCCGGTGCGCTCGGCAACGACCCCAAGAGCGACGCTGGTGAAACAGACGATGCGAATGATGCCAACGACGCCGATGGCGAAGACTCCGATGGCAAAGACGGCGACGGCTCGGCTTCTAACTCGGAACCCGATCAAGACAACGAGCCGCAGGCCGATGAAGTCCCATCCGGCAACCAATCAACTGGGACCACCGAAAGCAAGGACGAAGAACCGAACGCCTCTGACGGAGAAGCCGCCGGCGCTTCGGTAGCCTCCGGGCAAGGCGGCGATGTCGCCGGCGCCCTCATCGCCGAAGTCCTGGTCGAGGCGATCGCCGAATCCATCGCCAAAGCCGATCCATCCACCCGCTACCGCGTCTTCACCAAGCAGCACGATCGCATCGAAGTCATCCCTGAGGCCAAGGACGAGGACGTGAAAGCACTGCTCGCTACCGGCGTGGACACCGTGCGGCGCCTGCGGCGCGGCCTGGCCAATGCCCTCCGCTCCGCTGAAAAGCGCTGGTGGCGGGAAGAGCAGGACCAGGGCGACCTCTCTCCGCGAACCCTGCACCGGCTCTGCATGGACCGGCCGAGCCTGAATGTCTTTCGCACCCGGGCGATGGTGCAAGGACGATCCACCGCCGTATGCATCGCGCTTGACGCCTCCGGCAGCATGACCACGGCGAAGATGGACGTGGCCCGGGCATCCATGCGCGTCCTGCTGGAGGCCCTGCACGACCTGAAGATCCCCACCGAGGCGTTCACCTTCACCACCGGCGAGGCCTTCACCATCAATGAGGCCGCCGGCCAGACCGGCGAAGACGTCGGGACCATCCGCGAGCGCTTCACCCGCTTCTCCAACCTGGAGATCGGCCTCATCAAACGCTATGAGGAGCCGGTCAAGGCCGCCATGCGGCGCCTGCCCGGCATCTGCGGGACCGGTCTCACGCCGCTGGGCGAAGCGATGCTCATCGGCGCCGGCCGGCTCGCTGCTCGGTCTGAGAGCAGAAAGATCGTGCTCGTGCTCACGGACGGCCGGGCAGGCTGCGAGGCCCCGGACATGTCCGCCCACCTCCATGCCCAGGAGATCGCCAAGCGAATCAGCCAGGCCGGCATCGAGCTGGTCGGCGTGGGCATCAAAGATGATAGCCTTCAGGCCGTCATCGAAGACACGATCGTTGTACAAGAACTTCAGGACCTACCGGCCCAGCTCTGCAAGCTGCTGGGCCGCACATTGAAGAAAGGCCTACGCAATGTTGGATAAGCGAACGGAGATAATGTTGCAGATGGCCGGTACGATGACCGCGGAGGACCTGGACTACGTCCGGGGCGTAGTACCCGGCAAAAAGCCCGATTGCCTCCCCGAAGCCCCGCAAGGCGAAGAAGAGGATTGTGAGCGCGAAGCGGCACCCGGTGAACAACAGCGCGGCCGCCGTCATCGCAAGACAAGAGATGCGGCGCCCAATGCTGCGGCCGCCACCGCATCCGCTACTGCGGTCGCCATGACCGCACCGGTGCCCACGACGACATCAGGGGTCGGGGCACGTACGGCAACCCCGTCGTGCGACCCTTCCCGCGGTGCCAGGGAACGCGAACGCACGCGGGAATCCAAGGTTTCAACGACCTGCGTCGGCCAGCCCCGAACGCCTCACCCCTGGTGGCCGATCGACACCGAACTGGAGGGCCGCATCAACGGCGAGGTCTTCACCGCCACCGTGGTGGAGAACTCCCAGGTCAAGAGTAACCGCAGCGTGCTCATCACGTCAGGCGCCGCTCAGGGCCGCGTTTGCATCACGCCAACCAGGGCGGCCATCGAAGCGACGGAGGAGTACCGGCGCATCGCCAACCTCGGCCGCGGTGGTGGAGTAACGAATGGCTGGTCGTTTTGGAAGCCGAAGCAGTGACCCCATCCTGGTGCGTCGCGACCGCTCCGCCCGCTTCCGCGTGGCAGAGCGGAACTCCTCTCTCCTTCGCGACGCTGTTTTCCGAAAGTTGACTTCACAAACAATGGCACGGCGATGGCACGCCCCTTTTTTCAAGGCGTGCCATCGCAGGCACGAAACGGAGGTACTGAAAATGGCATGGAGACCAACCAGGTATTTACTGGAAGGCGAACTGGACAACACCACGCCCGGCAAGGTAACCGGCTGGATGCGGTTCGCAGGCTTGAAGCGAAAGATGACCTTTGACCTGAACGGCGACTTCCACCGCGACATCCGCGGCGCAAAGATTCGCTTCCGGGGTGACGGCAATCCCGACGATCCCGAAGCCGAGAAGTACATGGACGGAATTGCCACGCACCAGACAGGCGATGCTGGCGATATCACCGCTGGGCTGGCGCCGGCCGATTATTCGACCTATCCGTACCTCGAGTGGTACGGTGATGACAACGGCCGTGTGGTCATCGAGCTTGAGCCCGAGCAGGTGGAGGTGATCGGCAGACCCATCCCCGCGTGCGAGTCTGATCCGATCTCGCGCCGGCGACAAGCACAGAACATGGGGAAGTTCCTGGCTCAGATTAGCGAGGCTGCCGGCGCCCCTGCCATCCAGGTCGGCGGCTCTGGCCCAATCGTATCTGATCCGCGTTTTTCGCATTGGGTCGTCGAGCAAGGCCACATTGTCGGCGAGGCTCATTCCGTCGAGCCAGATAGCAGAGGAATGAACTTCGCGTTCGTGCGGCTGTTCAACATGCCTGACGCAGCAGAGTTCGGCTACATCGAAACCGCCAAGCTCCAGGCCAAGAACGGCCGACTGCCTGTCTGACCTACCGTTGCCTCATTCTGAGGCACGTTTTTTCCATGAACAACAAGAACCATGAACCAATGAGGTGATCCCATGCGCAAACCAGACGTGATGGTAACAGTCGAGGGCGGCGTCGCCCAAGTGGATGTGTTCAAGCCCGGCATCGTGGTCGAGGTCCGTGACTACGACGTCGAAGGCGCCGACGAGAACGACGAGAACCTGTGGACGAACGAAGAAGGCGACCGCTGCTGGCGGTACTTCGTTAAGCAGGAGGGGAAGGAGGCTCAGCCATGACCGCGGAAGACCTCCAGCGCTTCGCCGAAGACCTGCGGATGCTGACCGGCCTAACGGTTGAAGTGTCCCTCAGCGACGAGCCGGACGGCCTGCACACACTGCGGATCAACGGCGCGGACTTCTTCTTCCACGCCGACGGCGCCGGCTACGACGGCTGGGGCAGAGCCCTCGTCCCCGGCGTCCCACTCTGAGGACCGCCGCCGCAGCCAAACGGCCGTCACAGATCTTGCCGCTTCGCCCATGAAGTGAATCCGTACGCCGAACACAACGCTCTGCGCTAGACGCGGTCGTGCTCGA
>CAZERK010000336.1:0-4580 GCA_964514515.1 uncultured Planctomycetaceae bacterium | reverse complement strand
GGGCGGGGGGCGTGTGGAATATCCGCCTCTGCGTAGCCTGCCCGGAGGTGTTTGTCGTGCCAGTAGTCTTCCCACCATTCCTCAAAGCTCCAGGAAAACAGCCCATATCCGTTCACGCCGTCGTCGGGAATCGGCGTCCTGGGTGCGTGCACCCACATCCCCGGGCTCGGCTGCTGTTGGAGCTTGCTGCCGGGATTCGGCGCCTCTTGAGACCCGCTGTCGTACCAGTAGTCGGGGCCGTCGTACTTGTCGTTGCCGAAACGGGCCATGAAGCCGTGCGCGTTTGAGTCATCCTTCGTGCGAAGGGGCTCGCCTGCGTAGCCGGGATAATTGGCGCGGATGTAGGCCTCTGCCCATGCGCGGGATTGCGGATCACGGTTCTTGTAGCTGGGATCCAACTTGATCCAGCGGCCTTCCGCGAGCTGTGAATCCGGATTGTAGATGACCAGATAGTCCTCGAACGGCTCGGGGAAGTCCCATTGGTTGTCGAGGTCCACGTCGCAGAACTCACCCGTGTCGATCTCGCCGTCCTGTTCGCAGGTGCACAGGTCGGGGAATTGGTAGGCGTCACCCTCGACGCAGAGTTCCTTGGCCTTTGCTGCACACGTCTCATCCCACCCGGGATCATCCGAGCAGCATCCGGGCAACGCCGCGCAGACCAGTTCCTCGCACGCGACCTCCCCGTTCGAGCCGCTCTGTCCCGCGCAGCCGGAGCCGCCCGCCGGGGTGCAGCACTCGCTCGGATACTCGCTGCCCCAACCGTCCCCCGAACCCTCGAGCAGCGCGTCGTACATTCCGTTGTTGTTCAAGTCTCTGAATCGCTCGCCGGGCGTCCAAACGGGCTCGCCCGTGATCGCGTTGAAATCGACGAAGCCCTGCGGCCGCTGAGTTATGGAACTCTCTGGAAAGGCCTCGGTGCCGGTACCCGGCAAACCGCCGTTGTAGTCGATGTAGAAGAGCTGCTCGCTCTGATTGAAGGCCTCGCCTTGGAACTGCTCCAGGTCGCCCGTGCCGTTGAGGTCGGTGAACGGCAGGTTGAAGCCGTTGAGCGACGTCGCGCCCTCTGGAACCAGCGGAATCCTCTCGCCGGGGTTGTTCGGGTCTGGAAGCAGAGGCAGGATCGGCCACGGCACCTCCACCCAATCCGTCACCTCGCCGGCGACGCTGACCGCGCCATAAGAGATCTCGTACCAATACTCGGCGAACGAGTCGACGCGATTCGGACCCTGGTTCTTCAGCACGTCAAAGTACTGGTCCCAGATGGCGTTCCGGCTGGGCAGTTGCAGGGAGCTGAGGCCTCCCTCGATGGATTTCGCCGGGGGCACGGCGAGCATGACCACGAACTTCCTCTCCTCGGCGCCTGCACGGGGGCAGAGAAAGAGGCCGCACAAAGTCGTGACGACCAGCGACGAGACGACGAGAGAACCGGACCTGCTGCTTTCGCGGCGCGAGATCATCGGGAAAACCTCCCAAGGGCTTGGCTTGCGTCGTGCGGTGAGACTGTACCGAGACCGCCCCCCTGCGCATGGTTAGACGCCGGCCTCAACTACAGAGTATACTCCTGCCCTACAAGTCCGGTCAACACTGCCGGCCCCGCAAGGGGCCGAATCCAGCAGGAATATCGCTCATTACGTGGCTTGTCGGCGACCACCCCCACCGGCTCCTCGGAGGAGGAACGTCCCACCACACCGCCTCCACGGCACGCTTGATAGCGGCCAAAGAAGCCGGTCGCAGGCGGCAGACGGCCAGGCTACTCGCCGGACTGGCCCTCCAGCTTCTTGCGGAGGTCGCCGTTCTCGCGGCGTGTGGCCTCGAGGTCGAACAGCAGGTATTTGATGGAGAGGCGGAGGCAATCCAAGGCCTCCTGGAGACTGCTGACCGTCTTCCTGAGCTTCTCGTGACTGTCTCGCGTCTGAGCGACGATCGCTTCGAGCCTCGCCCGCTCCTCCAGCGGCAAATTGCCGATCGCGTGGATCAAATCCGTCAGCGTGCGATGGAATGCTTGCTCGTCCATGGACTCCCCCCTTGACGTGCGTCCCCCTCGACCTCCGTCATCGACCGGCCCAGGCCGACGCCGGCTCGGGCCGCGCCTCAAGGCAACAACCGCTGTTCCCGGCCTTGGCAAAGGAGGCGGCGGTTGCCCAAACGGAGCTAACGCCCGGCTCCCGCTAGGATTGCGCGCGATAGCGGCCGCGCGGACCGGTCGGCGCGTTTGGGACGCCTATGACGAGGTGATGCACGTCCACATCCACAAGTCCGCAGGGTCGGTCTTCAAAGACCTCCAGTCCCGCTGTCGGCCTTTTGCGCCGCGCGGCGGACGCGAGGATTCCGGATCATCGCCAACGGTCGAATGCGAACGGTCCCTGGAGATCGAAGCGCTTCCAATCGCCGGCCTCGACGGTCCGATACAAAGGCAGCGTCGCGGTCTTGGGAGGACGCGATGGAGGCCCCGACGGCGTGCGGGAGAGCCTTGACGAGGCGGCTTACGACGCTTGACGAGCATCGTTGCCGGCCCGCCCGGCCGCGATGACCGGCCGCCCGCTGAGGAAGGACTTGGATGACGGCTTCTGATCGTTCGCTTCAGACGTCGCTTTCAGAAGCGCATCGACGTCGGCAAACGGGGTCTTGCCCGCAGGGGACGGCGCCGTGGCGGCCCGCGCAACGCTCGATGCTGTTGAGTTGCGTGCTGTCCGTCGGCCTGATCGGCGTTACTGCGTCGGCATTTTGGCCGGTGCTGGACGGGGAGTTCCTCAATTGGGACGACGACCGCAACTTCCTTGAGAACGTCTCATTTCGAGAGCTCGGCTGGGCGCAGCTTCGCTGGGCTTGGTCCACGTATCACCTCGGGGTTTGGCAGCCGCTGAGCTGGCTGCTGCTGGGGGTTCAGTACGAGCTTGGAGGGCTTGATCCGGCAGTCTATCACGCGACGAGCATGATTCTGCACGTCGCGAACGTCCTCATGCTCTACTTGCTGGTTCTCGAGGTGTTGCGCATCGGTCTTCCCGCCGGCGCTGCCGTCCATCCTGCGACGAAGGCCCAGCTCGGAACATCCAAGCCGATCCCCTTCCCGACCGACCGCCCCGTCAACCCGGCCGCGATTCGTCTTTGCGCTGCAGCCGCCGTGGCCGTGTTCGCGGTTCATCCGCTGCGCGTCGAGGTCGTCAGTTGGATATCGTGCCAGCCCTATCTGCCCGCCGTGTTCTTCTGTCAGTTGGGCATCCTGCTCTACCTCCGAGGCTGTCGTCGCCCGGCGTCAACCCGTACGGGAGGCTGTCCGGCGAACCAGCCGCGCGCCGCGACGCTTGTTGCGGTCTTCGCCTGTTACGTCCTTGCCGTGATGGCCAAGGCCGTCGCCGTCAGCTTGCCGGCCGTACTGTTGATCCTGGACGCCTACCCGTTGCGGCGATTCTCGTGCGTAGGCGGGGGGGCCGTTCAGGATGGAGACGCGATCGGACGACGCACGCGCGCGAGGCTCGTTCCCTGTCTCCGCGCGGTCGTCGAGAAGGTTCCGTTCTTCGTGGTTGCGGCGTTCGTCTCCGTCTGGGCTGCGCATGCCAAGGACGTCAACGAGACGCGCGTTCCCTTCTCAGAATCCGATGGCGACGCCCGACTCGCTCAGACAGCCTACGGTCTGCTCTTCTACCTGTGGAAGACCATCCTGCCGTGCAACCTCATTCCGTACTACCGATTGCCCGAGGACCTGAGCCTCCGCGTCTGGCCCTACGGCGCCTGCGCCCTTGCGACGGTCCTTCTGGCGGCAGCGATGATCGTGTACTGCCGGCGATGGCCTTGGGCGCTGGCCACCTTCGCCGTCTATGCCGTCATCCTTCTGCCCAACCTCGGCGTTGTGCAAATCTCGCCGCAGATCGCCACGGACCGTTACGCCTATCTCCCCTCGATCGCGCCCACCGCTCTGCTGGCCGGCCTGCTCTGCATGATCGCGCGATGGTTGCGACGAGACCGCGATCCGTCGGACGCCGGAGAATCGCCGGCGGTCCAGGCCTGCGAAGACCGGAAGCAGCCGGCCCGAACGTCGCAGCTTGCCGCTCACCGCGCAGCCTCCGCCTGGGCGATCGGTTGCGGATGCCTCGTCCTGGCCGTCGTGGTCGGCCTGATCGTCTTGTCCCGTCAACAGGCTCGGCTCTGGCGGAACTCCGAGACGCTCTGGCGAGCCACGGTCGCGGTGGACCCCAAGTGCGCCGTCGCAGAATGCCAACTTGGCCAGGCCTTGGCCGTCGAAGGCCGGCTCGACGAGGCGGCGACGCGATTCGCCCGGGCCGTCGAACTGCAAGGTGACTTCGCCTTCGCCCACAGCAATCTCGGCACAATCCTCCTCGCCCACGGCAAGTTCGCAAAGGCCGCCGACCGCTTCCAACGAGCCATCGCCATCCAACCGGGCCTGGGCCAAGGTGACATCGCGAAGGCACACGCCGGTCTGGGCGCTGCCTACGCCGGCACGAGGCAGTTCGATCTGGCCTGGCATCACACGCTGATCGCCAGGAGCCTCGGCTTCGAGCCGGCGGAGAACATGATCGCCTATTTGCGCGCGTTCGCCCCCCAGGCAGAACCGGACAAGCCGC
>CAZERK010000335.1:0-4592 GCA_964514515.1 uncultured Planctomycetaceae bacterium | reverse complement strand
GGTGCCGATATACTTCCGGGTTTAGTGTGTTTAGCCCGCCGTTTGGAGGCGCCGCCCGATGGACGGCGCTGCCCCCCGCATGGTCAGTTGCGTCGGGCGAGGCCCGCGCATGCCGATCGCTCCCGCAGCGTCCATTCGTAGACGTCGATGCGCATCTTACCCCATCGCCGATGCTGCACGGCAAGCCAGTCAGGCGTCAGCGTTGGATCGGACGGCATCGAGGTGGAATGTCGCCAGACCAGCAAGGCGCCTGCGGCCAGCGGTACATCGTGCCCCAGCCGACTGATGGCCCGCCAAAGTCGCGAGCCCGGGGCCAGCGCCTCGCTCATGACGTACGGAGGATCGAGGAAGACGAGATCGAAGCCTTCGGAGTCAAGGCGGCTCGACTCGAACGATTCAGCCGCGCGGGCAACCACGCAGGCGCGGCTCCCAAGGGAGAACGCGGACAGATTGAGGCGAAGACAGGCAAGGGCCGAGGGCTCAACCTCGACAAAGGTGCAGAATGCGGCGCCGCGGGAGAGGCTCTCGATGCCGAGGCTGCCCGATCCGCAGTAGAGGTCCAACACGCGGAGGGGCGGCAGTTCGCCAGGTCTGGCCAAACGCGAACCCAACCAGTCAAACAATGCGACCTTTACCCGGTCCAGGATCGGCCGCGTGGCCGCTCCTTCAGGTGCCGCGAGGCGTCGGCCTTTTAGACTGCCGGCGATGACACGCATGATGTGAATCCCAGACGATCCTTTCGCCGCGTCAAGGACGCGAGCGCATCAAGCGACCGCTTAAAGGTGGATACTCCTCGCATCTCGCTTGGCCGTGATATCCTGGACCATCGCGCAGTCCGAGGCAACGCCGCATTCGATCGACTCCCGTTGAACGGCGCATCGCCCAGGGCAATTGCATTCTCCCAAAGAGAGCCGTCCGCTGCGGCGGATCAGGGAGCGGTCCAGACGCCGGGCACGAAAACCGCTCCCCACCGCGGTGGGTCGCGGCTTTGTTCAGACGTACGCCGTCGTGGCCAACACGGCGAGAATGCGATTGCCCTGGTCAACCGCCCGGCCAGACCGCCAGACTGTTTGACGCTGCTGTCGCACCCCTCTAGAATCGGTACCATTCTGGCACGACGCATCCGATTTACGGCGCTCGGCCGAAGAACGCGGTACCGGGGAATCCGACATGAAGATTCAGGCCGTCAAGGGTACGCGAGACCTGTATCCGGAGGTGCTGGCCCCGCTACGCCGAATCTTCGATACGTGGCGGCGGGTCGCCTTGCGACACGGCTTCCAGGAGTACGAAGGCCCGACGCTCGAGATGTTGGACCTGTATCGGGAGAAGAGCGGCGACGAACTGGTCGGCCAACTCTATCGCCTGACCGACAGCGCCGGTCGCGAATTGGCCCTGCGGCCTGAGATGACGCCTTCGTTGGCGCGCATGGTGGCGGCCCGCATCCATGCCCTTGCCAAGCCGATCAAGTGGTTTTGCATCTCCACGCTGTTCCGCGGCGAGAACGTGCAGCGGGGCCGGCTGCGCGAATTCGTCCAGTGGAACGTGGACGTGATCGGCTCGGCGGAAATGAGCGCGGACGCTGAGTGCATCCTCGTCGGGGTCGAAGCGTTGCGGGAGCTGGGTCTCGGGGCGCAGGATTTCGCCGTGCACATCAGCAACCGCCGGTTGATTTCAGCGATCCTGGCCGACCTGGGCATTGACGACGCCGAACACGGATTCGCTTTCAGTCTGATCGACAAGTACGAGAAGTTGCCGCGCGACGCATTCGAGCGGCAATGGAACGACCGATTCGGTGATCGGGCGTCGTTTGAGCGGTTGGGCCGCCTTCTGGACGCCGTGGCGTTGGATGACCTGGAGGGCGCGTGGCGCGACGTCGCCGGCGCGCCGTCCGCGCGTCGTGCGGATGCGTGGATTGAGACGCAGGCGTTAATGTCGATTCTACAGAATTTTGGTATTCTCGACTATTGTAAAATCGATTTGCGCGTCGTTCGAGGATTGGCCTACTACACGGGGCCCGTCTTCGAGTTCTACGATCGGTCCGGCCGCGAACGCGCCGTCTGCGGCGGCGGCCGATACGACGATCTTCTCAGCAAGCTCGGCCGAACGCAGGAACCTGCGGTGGGTTTCGGCATGGGCGACGTGGTGTTGGCGCTCATGCTGCAGGAAAAGGGCCTCCTCACGCCGACGGAAGGGGGGGCCTGCGTCTTTGTGGCGGACGCCGATGAGCGCCAGCGGGCGCTGCTGCACCACGTGGTCGCCGAACTGCGGCGGAAAGGCGTCTGGGCGGAATTCACGTACGCACCGCAGGGTTTGGCCAGGCAGCTCAAGGCGGCAGACAAGCAGGGGGCCCGGCTGGCGGTGATCGTCGGAGCCGAGACGGCCGATCGCGGTGTCGTGCAGGTCAAACCGATGATGGGGGGGGCGTGCCGGGAAGTCCCGCTGGACGAATTGTTGGGCGATCCTCTCCGGGTGTTGGGATTGGCGCCATGAGCCCCAGAGGCACGCATTACGAAATGGCGTTCGAGCGCTACTTGGACCAAAGAGCGACGCCCTACGTGGCGGTGGAGGATGTGCGACACGCAGCACCGGGACCGCTGGGGGCGAAGGCTTTCGACTACATCGTCTACCCGCCACGTCAGCCGGCCTGCCTGGTCGAGGTGAAGGGGCGCAAGTCGCGGCTCGGACGAGATGCAGGCGAATGTCGCCACAAGACGTGGGTCAGCCGGGCCGATCTTGACGGCCTGCTTGAATGGCAGCGGGTATTCGGTCCCGAATTCACGACGGCGTTCGTGTTTGTATACTGGCTCGCAGGCTGGCCGCGGGAGGGTTGTCCAGACGGCCTGACCTTCGTGGGGCGGCGCTACGCGTTCTTCGTCGTCGATTTGCCTGACTACGCTGTTTCGTGCAAGCCGTTGTCCGCTCGATGGCGGACGATCTCCGTTCCGGCGGGGGTGTTCCGCGCGATCAGCCGTCCCCTGGAAGCTGCGTGGCCGGCTGATGGCAGCGCGGATAGAATGGCAAGGGCCGCTGCTTCGCTCGGTGACGGCCGTCGCTGACGATACCGAGACGTGCGTTGTGACGGAGATGCCGTCCCGCGATGCAATGTTCCGGGTGGTGAGTCAGCGCAACAAGGTGACGCGCGAGCGTCTTTGCAGAGGCCGGGGAGGCTGATCCATGACCGTCTGCGTTCGGGGTGTTGTGTCCATCAGCGTCGTGCTCGCGAGTGCGGCCAGCCTTTGTGCCCAGATCAACGACCCTGCCGTGTCGCTCACGAACATCGAGCCGCTGCCGGCGAAGACGCCGTTGCTGGAATACGCGCTGGCTGCCGTGTTCCTTCTGGCGTCGATGGCAATCGGCATTTTGCCGAGTTATCGCGTGAAGAAGGCCAAGCTGCCGCCCAGGGCCGTAGGGCGTGGAGGGCCGCTGTAGCCTCCCAACGACCGCTGCGCGGGCGGTGCTCAATCGGCGTCATCTTGGGAGAGTTTCAGCCTTTTCAAGGAGTCAGGCCATGTCCAGAAAAGTCGTCGTGATCCCTTTGCTGATCGGCGCGAACGTGCTGCTCGTGGCGTGTCTGGCCGCGATGACGTGGGCGCCTTCGCCTGCATATGCTCAGGCCGCACCGATGGCCTCGAACTACGTCATGGTAGCCGCCGAAATCAATGACGGCGTCGATGGCCTCTACGTCATCGACCTTGCCAGCCGCGAGATGCACGTGTTCGTGCCGAACCGGGACCAGAATGACCGTCGCTTGCTGCACGCCGGTGTTCGGGACCTCCAGCGAGACTTTCGTGGGAAGTAGTGGCATGCGATCGCAATGCCCTCAGGGGTGGCGACGCTGGATGATGTGCTAGATTCGGGCGGCTGAGCGTTCTCCACAGAACGCCGACCAGCCCTTGAAGCGACGGAATGATCCATCATGAAGACCCATCACAATCTGACGATCGGAATACTCTCAACGACGGCCGTCGTTCTGCTGATGGCTGTGGCAGCAGCGTTCTTCTGCGGCGAGCGCGAGACGCTGGCGTTCGGACAGATCGATCGCGGCGGCGACTACATCGTCGTCACCGGACAGTTCACGCTGAACTCAGAGGTTGTCTACGTGACGGACGCTGCCGCGAGGCGTCTGAACATGTACTCCTACGACCGCACGCGTCAGGAACTCCGCCTTTGGGATTCGATGGACCTGCCGAAGGTGTTCGCCGGCGCGCCTCGCTAGCGGACTGTAGCGCGAATCGTGCAGCGGCTCGCTCGACAGACCTGGGCACACCGGATGTCCCGTGCTTAGCACACGTCATGGGAGCGAGGCACTACGGCGGGACACAACGCAACATAAGATATCTTATCGGACCCTGAAACTATCCCGAATACCGACGCTGCGACGCCACAGACGGGTTCGCCATCTGCCGCCCGCGCGGCCATCGCGTATGCTGTCGTAAACGGCTTCAACGCCGTGCAGGTGCGCGACGCGGCATCGTCGCGGGCTTCTCTCGCAACCATATGATGCGCTCCCGCCACGCGGCTGAGGTGTTGCGTTTGATATTCGAGCCGAGTGCGGCGGCCACCAGAAGCAGGCGCGTCCCGATCTCGGTGAG
>CAZERK010000334.1:0-4593 GCA_964514515.1 uncultured Planctomycetaceae bacterium | reverse complement strand
CTGACGTCGCGCGCCGGCCGGGCGCTGCTGCTGGGGGGGCGATAGACGTAGACCGGCGCCGTGGTCGCGGCCTCGGCGAGGAGCGCGTGCAGCTGCGCCAGCGCCCCGGCCAGATCCTGGTCGTCGGGCACGCGCGCCGCCAACTCCGCCTCCGCCACCGCTGCCGCAACAGCAGCCGTCGCCCGGCACGGGGCATGGGGCGTTCGTCGGCCGGCCAACGCCGCTGGGCGGCGCCGGGCGGAAGAGCAAGGTCGTCGCCGGTCTATTGGGCATCTTCCTGGGCGGGCTCGGCGTCCACCGTTTCTATCTCGGCTATACGGGCGTTGGCGTCCTGATGCTGCTGCTCAGCGCGTCGTGCGGCGGCCTGACGTTCGCGGTGGCCCCGGGGGCGGGCTGCGGGCTCGTCTGGCTTTGGGGGTTCATCGAGGGCATCCTCTGCCTGTGCGGCAAGATGCGCGACGCCGACGGGCGGGAACTCTGCGACTGATTCCATCGCCTACCAACCGTCTCCGCGCCACGAGGTTCACGGGAAACATAGATCGAAGCCGCACAAGGACAGGGTGCTGTCCCGCCGCATCGCGTCGACGTGGACGGTCGTGTCCGGCAACGCTCGATGGAGGAGCACGCATGCGTAGTCGTCTCGGCGGAAGTCTGCCGCATGCTCGCCCCGCACGTCGATGAGCGTCAGGGGGCGTTCCGCGAAGTACGCCGCGCCGAGCAGGAGGACCTTGTCGGGATGCCCGTCGGGGAGGATTCCCAACCACGCGGCCCGGGGCGGCGTATGCTCGGCAATGTACTGGGCCGTCTGCCTCATGCAAGCCATCCGCTGCTCGGATTTCAACCGTAGCTTCTCCATGCTTTGCTGGGACAGGCGAAGCTCCGCGATCTGCATGACGGCCAGCCCCAACGTGGCGAGTACGAGGGCGGGACGCAGCCCTCGTCGGGGCCGATTCCGACGCCAGAGCCTCAGGCCCGCCCACGCGAGTTGGCCCGCGAGCAGCGGAATCAGCGGCGTGAGCAGGCGGACCTTTTCATCCCAAGGCCAGAACGCGAGCAGGAGAAGGCTCGCGAGCGTGTAGGCGGCGAGCAGGCATCGCTTCCGAACGAGGCGGACGAGGGCGACGGCGACGAAGAACCCGCCGACGAGCCACGTCGTGGGACGGTCCCACGGTTCCTGATAGGCCCGCCACAGGAGCTTCTCGGGAAGCATGGCGGCCTTGATGGACTCCAGACGCAGCGGCGCGTACTTGCAGAACCGTTCGGCTTGCAGTGCCGCGCCGGTGGCATCAGTCTCTTCGGCCTGTCGGGCGGCCGCCCAGAGGCGAAAGTAGCTCGCGCCCTCTCGATAGGGCGCCTGGCGGAGCTGCCAGAGCGCCCAAGGCGCCGTCGCGATGACGCCGAATACCGCGAGCAGGAGCAGGCGTCTTCGCCAAGATCGTCCCGGTCCCCGGAGAATCGCATACGCAGCGAGGGGGAGGATGACCAGCCCGATGGAGCGGGTGACGAGGGCGGCGGCTGCCAATAGCCCCGCGGGCAGCACGTACCAGTAGGCACGACTTCGCCCTGCGGCCACCGCGGCAAGTAGTCCCAGGGCCGCAAGAGACAGCGGGATGTACAGCGGCTCCGAGAGAAGAACGGCGCTTTGGCGCAGTAGGACGGGGCTGGTCGCGACGAACGCGCCGGCCAGCCAGGCGGCGGACTCGCCCAGTTCACGGCGGTGCAGCCAGTAGGTCAGGATACCGGCCAGGCTCCAGCAGAAGGCGAAACAGAGCCTCGCCGCCGCAAGCGGTAACGGTCCGTCCAATTGCATCAGCATCGCCAACAGCATCGGAAAGCCGGGCGGGCGGACGACGTGGCGATCGGGAAAGCCGCCCGTGTCGGCTAGGCTGCGGGCGGTTTCGAGGTAGTCGAAGCTGTCGGGCGCCAGCTCGCACCAATTTCCCAGGGATGGGCGGCCGGCGGCGAGCGCGATCGTCGCCAGCGCCAGGCAGAGCAGCAGGACGCCGACCTTCGGGTTGCGAAACCGGCGCGACCAGAACCGCTCAAACATCCCTGCGGTCTCCAGCATCGTGACGCGGCACGGGTATCGAGACTTCGCCTTCGCCGACGGAGCATGCTCCGTCGCGAACGACAACGTGCGTTGGCAGTCGCAGGCTTACCCGCGAGGATTCATCGACCGATCAGCCGATAAGCTGAAAAGGAACGCCGGTCTGCCGCAGGCACGACAGCTCAGGAGAAGTCAAACTTGCTCGGAAACGCGAACGACGGGGCGCTCGGAGGGGGCCGGCTCGATGACGTCGTGAGGCCTGGGAGGCCCTCGTGGGGATGGTGGGCGTTGTTGGCCGCCATCACACTGGCTGGATTCATCATCCGAGCGGCGTACTTCTCCGCACCACCGCAGGGCGACGAGACCACCGCCTACCTGATGTATTGCCACGACAGCCGCCAGCCGGCGCTCGATTTCATCAGTTCCTATCCGCTGCCGAACCATCATGGCCTACACGGGTTGGCGGTCGCGCTGTTGTGCTGGATGACGGGCGCTGCGTTTCCTTGGATCCGTTTGCCGACGTTTCTCTGCGGTGTCGCGGCCGTCCCGATGACGTTCAACGCGATGCGGCGGTGGACGGGGCCATGGGCGGCTCTGATCGCCGCCGCCATGATGGCTTGCTCGGTCTGGTGCATCGAGTACAGCGTCAATGCGCGCGGCTACACGATGGGGACGTGCTTGGTCCTGTTGGCTGTCTGGCTGCTCGCACAGGCGGATCGCCTGGGACATCGGCGGCTTTGGATCGGCGCTGGCATCCTGACCGGTTCAGCCGTGTATACGACGCATACGACTGCCTACTTCGCGATGGCGGTCATCGGCTGGCTGACGTGGAAGACCGTCAGCGCGGGCGTCTCCCGTCGAATCGCGGCGGCACGCGCGAGCATCGCCTACGTAGCCGCGATGGGGCTGACGCTGCTCTTCCTGTTCGGTCCGATCATGGCTCGCGGACAATTCGGCAACGTCCTGGGCAACCGTTTCGTGGAATCGCGCGCCCTCGCCGCGGTGGTCTTGCAAATGCCCGCCCACCTGCTGCTGTGCGCCGAAATGGCGCCGGAAGGCATCCTTCCTGCTTGGCTTCTCTGGACGATCGTTTGCGCAGGGGTTCTGTGCGCGTTGGCAGGACGAGCTGAGCGACCTGTGATGATCGTGGTCGTGTTAGCTGCCGTGCCGGCCCTCCTACTCGCGCAGCGCGTCTTGCCGCCGCTTCGCACGCTGACGTACCTTCTGCCGTTCACGTATGCGCTTGTGGGCATGGGGATCGTCGGCATGTGCTCGTTGCTGGCACGCATCTCGCGACGCTGCAGCGACTCCGTTCCGGGCGCCCTCGGAGGGAGGAGCGAAGAACGCTTCTCAACGGAGGACGAACGGCACCCGGATCCCGTACTCGGCTTGGCCTTGCTCGGGCTGGTCAGCGTGGTGCTCGGTTCGCTGTGGGCAAGCCGTCCTTTCTACCCCATGACCCCGCTATGCAGACATCTCGAAGCTTGGCAGGCCGTTGACGCGGCCGCGCGATCCGCCCAACCCGGGGACGTGATTGTCGCCCAGTCCTGGATGGATCCGCTGATTCGTTACCGCATGTTGGAGTTGTCGAAGACTCCAGCGCGGGTGACGCGCCCGAGGCCCGAATACGATCGGGCCATCCTCGTCTGGTCGCGGTTCTGGTCGCAGGAGGAATCCGTCGTTGCGTGGCTGGCGCCGTTTCGCTGCGAACGACTCCTGTACAACGGGGACACGGCGCAGGTGCTGAGAATCGCTCGATCGCGGACTCCGCGGTCGTTGCAGCCAGGCGCGGACGGACGCCTGGCCGGCGCCGGCATCGAGCATCGGCAGAAGGCGCGTGACCACGAGTTGGCCGCGCGGCCGCACGAGGAACCGGCGTTTGGGGAAGCGATGACGCTGGGAGGGGAGCCGGAGCTTCGTTGAGGAGCCGGCCCGCCCTGTCGAGAACCTGTAACGTCGGACGGCCCGGCGCGCCTGCGACGCTGCGGGCGGGCGCAGACCGATTCAGCAGGACGCGGCAAACCCATCCAGAGCACATCCTGCCCCGCTCCGTACTATCGGAAACGAGGTTGCAAGCGAGCAAATCCGAGTCATGCAGCGGACTGCTAACCGCAGGGCCAATCGGTGATTCTCCGGACAATCGACGCCGGTGCAAGCGACCGGGCGTCACACCCGCAAAGCGATTCGATCTTCGCGTTCGGTACGATCCGTTGAAGGTGCTCTGCGTAGAGGCCCGCGTTGGCTTCGACGACCAGGACGCGCCGGACGAAGGGGGTCATCGCACGTCGAATCGCCTGACGCGGCAAGGGCCAGAGGCTGTGCAGCGTCAGGTGCGAGACTTGGCCGCCGGTCCGGCGGACCTCCGCGACGGCCTGTCGGGCGCTGCCGTCGGCCAGCCCGTAGGAGACGAGCAGCGTATGGGCGTCGGGGTCGGCGGCGGCGGCAACGAACTCCAACTCAGCCTGGGCAGCCGCGATATTTCCGCCCAGGCCATCGAACTGCTCTGTTACAGACTGAGGCTCGACGTTCAGGAGCGGACGACCTGC
>CAZERK010000333.1:223-4595 GCA_964514515.1 uncultured Planctomycetaceae bacterium | reverse complement strand
CGATAGCGGGATCGAACGGACTCTCCATCCTATTGGGTAAACGCTAGGGCGGCGTTACGGTTGGATCGCCGCTGGAAATCGGGAGCGCATGATGGCTAAGGGGCGCGGGACTTGGGGGTGCGGGACTCGGGTGCGGGTCGCTTGTCTCGGGATGCGGGGCCTTTGGGTCGTCGCGTTGTTCGCGGCGGCATCATGGGCAGACGAGCCCAAGAACGACCTCGCTCGCACGGTTCAAGACGAACCGCCGGACGCGATGACAATCCTGCGGAAGGCCGACGCGGCGACGAGGGCCGTCGGAACCGTTTCTTACGAAGGCGAGTACGCCGGCCTGGGAGAGATGGGCGAGAAGTCGCCCAGCGTAAGAGGCCGGGTCGTCGCGGCTCCCGGCAAGAAGAGCCTACTCGGCCTGCTCATCGGCCGATCCGACGGTACGGATTGCATCTACTGCGAAGGCGAAATCGTGACGCCGGGTTCGCCGGAGACGATTCCGTTCAAGATCGCCACGGACGGTCGCCGGGCCTACCGGGTTTGTGCGAAGGAGCAGTCCTACAGTCTCGGCGATCTGCCCGGGGCGTCAAAGCTCATCAATCCCGCGATCACGCTCTACATGCGGGAGTATCTCTATCCGACGCCCTTCAGCGACGAGATCAACGCCAAAGTCCAGCGTTACGAGGGCACCCGGGAGGTTGGCGGCGTCGACTGCTACGTCATCTATATCGTTTACGCGAACGATACCCTGTCCCGTTGGTACTTCGGCAAGAAAGACCACCTGCCCCGACGGGTCGACCGAATCCTGAAGTCGGGAGAACAGGAAATCGGGTATTTCCTGGAGGTGCACGATCTCAAGATCAATCCCGTCGTTGACAGCCATCTGTTTGAATTGAACGCCCCCGAAGGCTTCACAAGGAAGCCGTTCGAGAAGATGGAGAAGGAAGACGACCGGCCGCTCCTGGCCGTTGGAGAGCTGGCGCCGGATTGGGAGCTCGAGACACCGGACGGCCGGAAGGTCTCGCTCCGGAGTCTTCGCGGCAACGTCGTCGTGCTCGATTTCTGGGCGACGTGGGGCGAGCCCAGCAAGCTGGCCATGCCGGGCGTCCAGCGGCTGCACGAGCGGTTTAAGGACCGGCCTGTGAAGGTGTTCGGCGCCAACTGCTGGGAGAGCGGCGATCCGGTCGCCTACATGAAGGAGAAGAACCTCACGTACGGCCTGCTGCTGAAGGCCGACAAGGTGGCCGATCGCTACAACGTGACCGGCATTCCCACGTTTTATGTCATCGGTCCTGATGGCCGGGTCGCCTACGCGGCGGTCGGATACGATCCTGGCGGAGAAGATACGATCGGCAAGATCATCCAGGACATCCTCGATAAGCATGCCTCCGAAGCGTCGCCTGGATAGCACACGGTTCGGAGTCTCGCTCTGCCTTACTAAACCACCGCTCACAATTCGGAGGCGAGCGGGTAGCGGCAAATCCTCCGCTGCGGATCGGCCGCAGAATGTGCTCGGTGCGGCGCTCCGCAACGGCCGAGCGGGAGCTTGGCCGCTATTGACCGCGTCGCACGATCGCGCACGGTGACTCAGGAGATGCCGCTGGACCCGTCAGGCGGGCATCTTGCGCCGCGCGGCGCTATCGAAACGCGGCCCGAAAACGGTCCCTCTGGAGTCCTGCAACGTCCTGACAGACCTTCCCCGCCTTGCCGCGTCAAACGGCCTGCGCCGTCGAGCCAACCTGTTCGGTCGGTCGTGCTGTCCGAGCCGTCGTATCGACCTACCCTCCCTGTCGGTCGCCAGTTCCGCCTCAAGAAGCAGTAGGAGACAGGCGTTGTGCGACCCGTCAGGCCGCTCTGGTGCGGTTTGCGCCGCCGTGCCGGGCTCGCCCGTTCGAAACTGCTGGCCCATCCGCCTCGCTTTTCCGATAACCAGACGGTGGACGCGATCGATCTCGGACTCATCAAGCGGCTCGCTCGAGCGGCCCTGAAGGCGGAGGATTGCTACGCCTACTGCCGCCTTGTGCCAATACTGGCGGAGGCGGTCGGACCCGGTGCGCCGGCGTCGGAATGGGCGCTGGGCTATTTAAGAGCCCTGGCCAAGCTGGGCCTGAACGCGGCTGCTCAGCAACTCATCGAAGGTCCCTTGGCGCCTGCGCTCGATGACGAGACGTTCAGGAGGCTGGCGGAGACCTTGCGCAGCGCCGCGTCGGGTCGGATTGCGTGGACTTCCCGGCGGCCGTGCTTCAGCGCGAATCTCAAAGCGCTGGCCGCGCGTGACCGTGAACTGGCGAGGGCGGTCGAGGAGAACTGGAAGGAGTCCGCCGAGCGCTTCGAGCTGCACCGCTGCGCCGACGGCGTATTCCAGGTGCGACAGTCGGGGCCTGCGTGGCCGCCCAGTTGGTTTCTCCGTCTGGATGACCATACCGCTGATCTGGAAGAGCGCGTCAACACGAAGACGGGCGGCTTCATGCCGCCGCCCATGATCTTCGAGGGCGTGGGGCTCGGCTACGAGGTCCTGGACGGCTACCGAAGAACGAACAAGGTCTTCCTGGAGGCCTCGTCCGCCCTGTACGTCATCGAGCCGAGGTTGGAATCCGTTGCGATCGCGATGCACCTGCACGATTGGCGGGAGGCCCTGTCCGATTCGAGATTCATGTTGTTCGCAGGGCCCGAGGCGACGAAGCGGTTTGCCCAGACGTTTCTGGACGACGCGCATCTGCCGTTTCCGGTCTATCAGGTCTGTCTCCATTCTTGGGCGCCCGAATACGGCCCGTCCGTCGGCGACTTGCTGAATCAGACCGGCAACGGGAGGAACGAGGCCCGATTGGCGCTGACGGCGCAGGTTGACCAGATCTACGGCAACCGAGACGCCGCCTATTGGGCTCGACGTTACGAGACGGCGGACCGTCAGGATCCCCTTCGTGTGATGTTCTTTGTCAGTCGTCACACGACGTACCTGAAGTATTGCATCCGCGATCTGGCGGCCTCCTTTGAACGACAGGCGGTGAAGACGTGCATCCTGACCGAGAAGGCCGACTACTGCCTGCTGCCGGCCAGCGTGCAGCTTCGGGCGATTCGAGACTTCCGTCCTGACCTGCTGTTTATCATCGATCACCTGCGTCACGAATATCCGGGAATCGTCCCGAACAACGTGCCCAACGTGGCCTGGATACAGGACCAGTTGCCGCACCTGTTCCGCCGCGAGTCCGGCGAATCGCTCGGGCCGCTCGACTTCTACATCGCCCCCAACGGCCTGGGTTCGCTGGGGCAATTCGGCTATCCGCATTCGCAGGGCATGACCTGGACGGCGGTGACGGATGCTCGGCAGTACAGCCACGAGCCGCTGCCTGAGGCCGTGCTCGCTCCGCACGCCTGCGACTTTTCCTACGTCGGACACCAGTCGCGGCCGCCCGAAGCCTTACGCGACGAATGGCGGCAGCGCGTGAAGGACAACGCTCCGGCGAGGCGGATGGTGGATCGGGTCCACGAGGTGTTGGAGCAGTCGCTGATCGAGAACCCACGGGCCGCCTGCGGGCATCGGGATTGGGTGCTGGAGGAGATCGAGCAAACGACGGGCGAGGCCATCAACGAGCAGGTGCGCTACATGCTCGGGCGGTTCTACGTCTATCAACTGGCCGAGCTGATGCTGCGGCAGGGAACGCTGCAATGGGTCGCGGACTACTGCGACCGCACGGGCAGGACGCTGCATCTGTACGGCCGGGGCTGGGAGGACCATCCGCGTTTTGCGGAGTATGCCCGGGGCGTGGCGGAGAACGGCGACCAGCTTCGAGCGATCTACCAGGCGAGCCGGATCAACCTGCAAATCGTCGGCACGGGAGCAATCCATCAGCGACTGCTCGATGGCCTGGCGGCGGGCGGCTTCTTCCTGATCCGTCAGACGCCCGGCGATACCTATCATGCGCCGGCGGCCCGGTTGCTGGCGGCGATCCGCAAGACCGGCTTCCAGGGCGACACGCTGTATCGCTGCGAGGAGATGCCGGAGGTGGCGGAGGCGTGGCGACAGGCTCGCCGGCATCTGGGCGGGTCGTTCAACGCCCAGGCGTTCATGTTGCCGAACAGCGGCATACAGCGCATGGAGGAGCTGGAGCCGCACGGGGACCGGCAGCTCGCGGCGCTGCTCTTCAGTCGCTACGAGGATGTTGCGTTCGGCACGCGAAACGAATTCGAATGCCTGGCGGACCGCTACCTCGACGCCGCCGCCGAACGAGCTGCGCTGGCGACCTCGATGCGTGCCGCCATCATCGACCGGTTCACGTATGGGGGACTGGTCGAGGAGCTCCTCCGCTTCATCCGAAGACGCCTGACCGAAACCGCCGCCTGCGCCAGCTCATGCTGATCCCGTGCTCCCTCGCGTTGATCCCAC
>CAZERK010000333.1:0-213 GCA_964514515.1 uncultured Planctomycetaceae bacterium | reverse complement strand
CGCGTTGGAAACGGCCCTTCTGCTTGTCGCCTCGCGAGTCGATTTCAGGCCGCGGGCCTGCTCAGGGTTCACGCGCTCGGATCTCTCGGAGGGCCGATTGCAGAGCGTGGAGCGTGCCCGGACTCTCGTCATGCGGGCAAGGCCTGGAGCGACCGAGAGGTGATTCCTTGGACGCGGTGGGGGGAGGGCGCGGTACAATCGGGGCGTGCGTGG
>CAZERK010000332.1:0-4598 GCA_964514515.1 uncultured Planctomycetaceae bacterium | reverse complement strand
GAGATCTTCCCGTACAGCGGCGTAGTCGGCATGAACTTCGGCTATCAGATCTACGAGGCCGAGTCGGCGGTGAAGAGCAAGATCGTCGGACCGCCGAACATCAACGCCCAATTGGGGCCGTAGGCCGACACGGCTCGGATGATGCGACGCAGGGCCTGTGTGCCTGGTCGTGGATGGCCTGCGGTAGCAGAGAAGGCGTAAGCGCGTGACGAGGCGAACATGAACGACTCCCACTCCTACGGAACACGAACGCTTCGAGAGATCGTCCGCATTGTTTTCCAGCATTGGGTGCTGATGTTGCTGATCGTGGTGGTCGGCGCCGGCGGCACGTACGTGGCCTGCCAACACGTGACGCCCACGTACCGCAGCAAGGTCAGCCTCATGTTTAAGCGGCCTTTGAACCGCAGCCCCATCAGCACCGATGCGGGCGAACGCCCGCTGGAGGTCTTCGTCAAGGCCCAACAGCAGATCGTGACGTCGGACTTGGTCATGGCTCGGGCGATGGCGATCTCCGAGAGCAACGAACTGCGGCGGCAATGGTATGAGTTGCGTTCGCAATGGGAGCGGGCTCGGGGGGGCGAGGGCGGATCGGTCGGCGATGTCTTGCAGCGGATTCGTCGGTTCCTCGTCGACGACGCGTCGGGGCCGGGAGGCGTGGCATCCAACGTGGCGAGGATTCTGGACGAGAGGCACGAGCAGTTTGATGACTTTCTGGATTCTGTGTCGCTGGAGACGCCGGGCGGCGAGCAGGTTGCGATGACCGAGACGTTCACGCTGACCGTCGAGCGGCCAGGTCCCCGAGACGTGCCGGATTCGCACAAGCAGGCGATGTACGCCGCCGACATGCTGGCGGACATGTACATGGTGCGGTACCAGGAGCTTCAGCAGGAGTTGAACGAGCCGGCCCTGAAGGTCACGCAGGACACGATCGACGAATATTCGCATCTGGTCGAGCGGGCGCTGGGGGCCTACGAGACGTTCGTACGGGAGAATCGGGCGGACGTCGGCGTGTTGGAACAGTTGCTCAAAAGCGGTTCGGAGCACGGCGTGCAAGCGGTGCTGACACGCGTGCGTGAGAACGACGCGGAGTTGGCGATCAAACTGGCCCGCGACACGGCTATTCAGAAGGCGATGGAGGACATGCTGCCGGCCGAGGCCTTTGAGCCCGATGGCGTGGCGAGCATGAGCGACGCGGCGGTCGAGGCAGCCGTTCAGAGCGTGCCCGTGGACTTCCTGACGAACGATCCCGCCTTCAACCAGTTGGTGAGGGATCTCGCAAGGCTGGGCGCCAAGCGGGCCAAGCTGGCTTCGCAGTTCACGGAGGCCAGCCGTGACATGCAGTACCTGGAGGAGCAGGTCGTCGCATGTCGGCGGCAGCTCCTGGGCGCAATTGTTGCCTATGCTCGCGGGCTACGGGCCAACATCCTTGCCCGACAGCAGGAGAAGGCCATGAACGAGGAGCTGGTTCAGCGGACGACCGCTGAACGCGACGAAGCCCACGGCAAGCTGGCCGAGTACGCGAGGCTCAAGAACGATTTCAGGGTGGCCTTGGATCACCTGAAGGTGCTGCATCGCGAGCAAATCGACGCCTTAGCGAACGGCCTGAGAGCCCGCGAGGCGGTCGTCATCACAAAGCTGGACGATGCGTCGGTGCCGGATATCGACGAGCCGGTCTCGCCGAAGCCTATTCTCTACACGGTTGTGGCCTTCCTGGTGAGCGCGTTGATCGGCGTGGCGATCGCCTTCCTGGGCGATCATTTCGACCATACGCTTCGCTCGACCGTGGAGGTCGAGCGATATTTGGGCGTGCCCGTCCTGGGTTCGGTGAAGCGACGGGGCCGGAGCTTGGTCACCACGTAGCGCGTTTCCGGCGGCGGGGCCGATGCTCTGGTCCCAGGCGTCTCGAGAGATCCTGCGTGTGCCGTCGCGGCGGAGGCGAATCGGCCTCTAATAAGGTGAACTTGCAGGCGATGTTGCCGATAAAAGGTTATTGCGGTTCGCGATGGCCCTTACTTCTTGAGTCTTTTGTAAGAGTACCGTGACGTGTCCGACAAGCCGGACAATCAAGACCAGGATCAGGAACCGATCGATCTGGGCGGCGGAGAGTTCGATCTCGAGCCGGAGACCGAGTCGGGGCCTGAGCAGGTCTGGCCACCCGTGCAGAACGGAAAGGGCGAACCGCCGGGCAAGCCGGCGGAGGCGCCTGCAACGCCTGCGAAACCGGGCTGGCCGTCAGAAGACGAAGGGCTGGGTCGCGTTGAAGAGATCGACCAGGCGATTGAGGAGATCCGGCGGATCAACGGCGAGATGAAGCGCGAGCCGCCGATCGCGGCCACCGGCGCGGCCCCGCGTCAGATGGTCGCCGGCAAGGTGGGTCTCAAGCGAGAGCCGCCCAAGGCGGGAAGCTCTTCAAAGCTGACGCGCCGCGTGCGTCCGCACGCCGACGTCGAGATCGGCCAACTGTGGGGAAGCGTGTTCTTCTCGAGCGAGATCGCACCTCCGCGAGCGATCATCGTGACCGCAGCGCGCCGGCGAGACGGCGCCACGCAAGTTGCGTCCTCGTTGTCGCTCGTTGGCGCCGAGGCCAGTCCTGAGCTGCGCATTGCCCTCGTGGACTTCAACCTCCGCTTCCCGGCGGTCGCGGACGTGTTCAGCATTCGCAACGCGCCGGGTCTGACGGAGGTCCTGGACGGCCGAGCGACGTTGGAAGACGCGCTGCACCGGCTTGATCTGCCGAACGGCAACCAGCTCTTCGTCCTGGCGGCCGGCGCGTCCGTGAGCCAGCCGATGGGCTACCTCAAGAGCCGGCAGGCGCAGTCGCTGATCGCCTCCTTGAAGGAGCGCTTCGACCACACGATCTTCGACGTCGCGACGGCGAACCAGCATCCCGACCCGCAAGTCATCGGCGCTCAGGTGGACGGGGCCTTGTTGGTCGTACGTGCCGGCGAGACGCCGCGGGAGACCGTTTCCGAAGCCAAGAAGCGGCTGGACTTGGCGGGCGTGCGTTGCCTCGGCGTGGTGCTCAACCAGCGGAGCGATCCGATCCCCGGCTTCCTGTACCGCCGAACGTAGCGGCTCGTCGCAGTCGATCCTTCGTGCCAAAGATGCCCCGGCTCTGCGGTGGTCGTGCGCGGCGCACGTGCCGACGGTGTGCGGTTTCGTCCGATTCGAGATTGCTCGGGCACGGGCAAGGGCGCGATTGCTTGAAGCTGGGACGTCATCCTTGGCCTTGGTTCCGTGCCGCGGCGTGAGAGGCACGCGATGGCGGCGGCGACGGGCGCGGGAGGCGCCGCGAGGTTGGACGGGTGAGCGCGACAAGCGTCCGGGCATTACCTGTAGCTTTGAGCATCGGCGTCGTGGCCCTGATACTCGCGGGGCTGGCGCTGGCCGTTTCCGCCGCGCTGCCCCCTGAATCCCTCCTTCTTTACTGGCTGGGACTGGGCGGCCTCGTCGCTTTTGTCTTCTACGCTGTCAAGGGCGATCTGCTGTCAGCCATCCTGTTCTGGTTCGCCACGCTGATCGCCCTGCACGAAGAGTTCTGGCGACGGCCCGTACCGCTCTTCTTCTCGGTCACCATTCCGCGTATCGGTCTGGTCGTCCTCGTCGCGCTGTTTCTCGTCATGCTGCTGCTCGGCCGAACGCGACTGCGGACGGCGTGGCCGTTGAGCGGCGTGTTGTTCCTGCTACTGGCCTACTTCTCGATTTCGGCGGCCGTCTCCGGCTTCGAGACGCGGTCGGTCATCACGGTCCATTACAAACTAATCGGCGGCTACCTGTTTCCGTTCGTCACATTCGCCCTGCTCCTGCATGCCATCCGTACGGAGCGAGACCTGCGCCGCATCGGCGTGTTCTTTGCACTGCTGTCCGTCTATCTGGCATGGATCGGTTGGTGCGAGCAGTTTGAATTGCGCGCCGGCCTCTGGCCGCAGTTTATCGGCGATCCGTCCGTGGGCATTCATTGGGGACGCGTGCGCGGCCCGTTCGTGCATTCGGCGGCGATGGGGCTGGCGTTGGTCTACTGCTACTTCAGCAACTTGGTGCTGGCCCGCAACATCTCGCGTGGAAGATGGCTGCTCTATGCGGTGAACGCTCTGATGCTGCCGACCATCTTCTGGACGAAGACGCGGTCGGTCTGGCTCTCCTTCTTGATCTGCGCCGCCATCTGGGCTCTGTATTCGCGACGCCGGACGGCCCGGACGGTGTTCGTCTGTACGCTCGTCGCCGTCGTCCTGCTCGTCGCCGTCGTCAACATGGAGAACTTCTTGAGCCCGCATCGCGCCAAGGGCGGCTGGACCGACATGGAGCCGCTGCTGCTGCGCGTCGGGCTGGCACAGATGACCTGGCAGATGCTCCAGGCGCATCCGCTGTTCGGCGTGGGTTTTGGGCATTTTCGTGATTACGCCCCCGATTTCGCGAAGGACCCGTCCAGCCCGTTCTATGCGTTCGGATCGAGCGCCCTGGAACACAACAACTTGCTCGGCATCGTGGCGGAGACGGGTTTGGTGGGTTTGGTGCTTTATCTCGTTGTCGTCTTTCTGCTGCTGCGCTGTAGCGTGCGGTTATTCAAGGCCCTGCCGGAGTCGGGCCGAGGACTGCTG
>CAZERK010000331.1:0-4600 GCA_964514515.1 uncultured Planctomycetaceae bacterium | reverse complement strand
CGCGGCGCAGCTCCTGTTGCCCGGCGTCACCTATGCGGCGCGCGACCTCTACACCATCGCCGAGCTGACCTCCGAGATGGAGGTGGACGGCCACCGCGCCGACATCGTCATCTTGAAGGCCGCGATCGCCCACGCCGCGTTCCAGGGGCGCGATGCCATCGAAGAGCTCGACATCCTGCTGGCGGCCGAGCTGGCCCTGCCCCACCGCCTGCGTCGCAAGCCCTTTGAGGAGACGCACACCCAGATGCAGAGGCTCGAGCGACGCCTGGAGCCGGCGCGCTCGGAGCTGAGCATGACGCCGGAAACCGGCCAGGGCGATTGGCAAGGGGCGGAGCAAAAAAAAAAGCGGACGCCTTGATCCGCGAGCCACTGCCTGACCCCAATGGGATGGCCCAGGCGGTTCCACTGCGCGGGTACCACGCCGACGCGCAGCCCCTGAACTATTTGCGGCAGGCGGATACCCCCGTCTCGGTGGGCGATGCGTTTCGCCCGCGCAAGCTCAGCACGCCCATCGATCGCATGTCGCGTCGCACGGGCGGCAAGCGCAGCTACACCGTGACCTCGCGCAAGCGCGGGCGCGACCATCGCGCCCTGCCTGCGGTATTTTGCGATCGGGCTGCCGACGCTCTCGATGGAGTCGAGGTCGGGTCCGTAGACCTTGACGCCCATGGGGGCGCGCATGCCGCTCTGGAGCATGACGAGGCGTGCGGCGATGGGCTGGAGTTTGGGCGCGCCCGTGGCCCCTGGCATCTGCGCGGCTGCCACTATCTCCTTCCAGATATCATCGGGGGACCTAATAGACTCGCGCCACTGTCGGTACGGCCGTCCGCGCGGATCCTCGACGAGGTTGCCGCTCGCGTCGCGCTCGAAGTACCCGCGGGCCTCGTTGTAGCGGTAGAGAACCGGCCGCCCCTCCGCATCGGAGGCGTATTCGCTCTTGTAGTTGACAACCGTCTCAATCATGTTCACCGGCGCCGGGTCAAGGGCGCTTGACGCACGGCCGATCTTGCCCACAACCGACTCCACCTCGGGGATCGCCCGGATCGCCATGTCTTGCCTGGCAACTACGTCGAGGGCCTCGCCGATGGACGCATGTGGCATCGTGATCGGCATGTAGAGGTATGAGCCCTCGTCGAGTGGAGGCATGAATTCCCTGCCGAAGCCCGGGAATTTGTGGTTGAGGTAGACGTAGAACCGGGTCTGTCGAACTTTTGCGGCTCGTTCCTCGCCGGCGCCCTTGGTGAAGACCCAGTTGAACCCGAGCCACGCGGTATAGCCGACGAGGGTGACGGCAACGGGCATGACGAGGAAGACGGCCTTGAACCTGAGAAAGAAGCGCAACACCGGCACATACGTGATCTGAACGAGGTAGTAGAAGATCAGGAACCCGCCGATGAGCACAGCGACGATGACGAGGTTCCGACCGAAGCCTTCGCCGATGCCGAGGGGCATCCAGTGCTTCGTGAGGAGGACGCCCACGATGATAACGGCGACGACGTTGGAGGTCCACCTGACGATGATGTGGACGGTCTTCGGCACCCACGCCTTGATGATGAACCAGGCACCCAGCGCGATGAGGATGGCTCCAAGGAGCCAGAACCCGAACCGCGCGCCGAGGACGACACCCGCGACGAGAGTGCCCGCGCCCAGTACGCGCCTGAGGTTCTTCGACTCGACGCCGCCGGCGATGAGCAGGTGAGCTGCGGCCGGGATGACCGTGAGCCCCGCGATGACGGAGCCGACAAGGCAGAAGGTTTTGGTGAACGCGAGGGGCCGGAAGAGTCTTCCCTCGGGTCCCGTCATGAAGAAGACGGGCATGAAGCCGACGATCGTGGTGGAGATCGCGGTGACCACCGCCGAGCCCACCTCGCTGGACGCGCGATAGATGACCTCGAGCCTCGACTCGTCCGGCCGCGCGTCTTCGAGGTGCTGCAGGATGTTCTGGCAGAGAATGATGCCCATGTCGACGATGGTGCCGATGGCGATAGCGATGCCGGAGAGCGACACGATATTGGCGTCCACGCCCAGCAGTTTCATCGCGATGAAGGAGAATCCGACCGCGAGGGGCATTACGGCGCTGATGAGCATGCCTACCGGAAGGTTGGCCGCCATGACGATTACGACGATCGTCGTGATGAGCACCTGCTCGTAAAGGGCGTCATTGAGGGTACCCAGGGTCTCGTGGATGAGTTTCGTGCGGTCGTAGTAGGGGACGACCGTGAGTGTGCTCGTGGTGACGCCTGCGGGCCACTGCTCGCGCGGGTGTGTGCGAAGCCACGTCGACCACGCGTCCTGGTCGAGAACTCCTTGCTTTCGGGACTGGAAGTCGTGCGCCTCCGCAAAGGCATCCAGCGCCGCGGCGGTGGTTCTCGTGTAGTCGACCACGGCCCTTGCGGGCATCGACGGTCTGATCTCGGCGATCTTTCGCTTGACGTTGTCGATGGCTTCGAGCGGATTGTAGCCCTGGCGGACGACGACGATGCCGCCGACGGCTTCGGCACCCTCCTTGTCGAGGGCGCCCTCGCGGAGCGCGGGCCCCAGCGACACATGCGCGACGTTCTTGACGTAGACCGGCACGTTCTCACGCTCGGCGACGACGGTATCTTCGATGTCCTTGATGCGACGGATGAAGCCGCGTGCGCGAACGAGGTATTCGACGCGGTTCACCTCGATCTGCCGCGCCCCGACATCGAGGTTCGACATGCGCACGGCGTTTGACACGTCGGCGATGGTCACGTTGAACGCCCGCAGGGCGTCGGGGTCGACGTCGATCTGGTATTCCTGCACGAAGCCGCCGATGGGTGCGACTTCGGTGATGCCACCAGCGGCCTGCAGGTGATAGCGCATGAAGAAGTCCTGCCACGTCCGCAGCTCGTTCAGGTCCCAGCCGCCGATCGGGCGACCGTCGGGATCGCGTCCTTCGAGGGTATACCAGAAGATTTGCCCGAGCGCCGTCGCGTAGGGACCAAGCGCCGGTGTCACGCCCTCCGGCAGCGTTCCGGCCGGCAGGCCGTTCAGGCGTGCGATCACGCGGTTCTGAGCCGACTCGAACGGCACGTTCTCCTCGAAGATGATCAGGACCATCGAGAACCCGAACATCGACGACGAGCGTATGGTCTTGACACCCGGGATGCCGAGGAGGGACGTCGTGAGGGGATAGGTAACCTGGTCGTCCACGTCCTTGGGCGAGCGACCGGGCCACTCGCTGTAGACGATCTGCTGGTTCTCGCCGATGTCGGGGATGGCGTCGGTGGGAACAGGTTTGCGGTGGAGTCCGGATATCTTCCAGTCGAAAGGCGCCACCATCACGCCCCACGCCACCACGAGGAGCACAATCAGTGCGACGACGAGCTTCTGCTCGAGACAGAAGCGGATCACACGGTCCGTGAAGGTTCGCGGCGGCAGTCGGGACGGCATCTCGGTCATTTCTCGGCCTCTCCCGACGCTATCGTCTCAACCACCTCGCCGCATTTCGGCATTTGCGCGCCGAAGTACGGGTTGCGGATCTCCTTCGAATCCTGCAGCCAGTTGGCCCCGGCGTTGTTGAAGGCCATCGGGCAATGAACCCGGTAAACGGGCGTCACGGATCGGAAGCCGAAGTGCTTGAGCAGGACGGCGAGTTGCTCGGAGAGCACGGCGAACTGTTTTCGGATGCCCTCGATGTCGGTGGCTGCGGCCATGCTTCTGCAGGTGCCGAGGATGTTGGCGGATGCCTGATCCCATTCTTTGCGGGGGTCGTCCTTGAGCAGGTCTGGCTTCGCCTGCCGGAGGGCCTCGGGGATTCTGGGGACGAGCGCCGCGGCCGCCTTTCCGTCGTCGGACGCGAGGGCCTGCCAGAGACCGCGGTAGGCCTCCCACACGGTGCCGAGGTCCTCGATGAAGGTCTGGGGTGCCTCCCACGTCTGGGCGGCGGCCACGGGCTTCACCGCGAGCGGGGAGGCGTCCGGACTCCCGGACGGGGGGCTCATCATGCTGCCGCGGGCCTGCAACTGGAGCGACGAATCGATTTTGAAGTTGCCGTGGGTGACGACGAGCTCCCCCTCGGCAAGACCGCTTTTGACGACGTAGTAATCGCCCGCCCTGGGGCCGAGCACGACCTCGCGGCCCTCGTAGACGGGGGCGTTGTCGTTCGTGATTCGGACGTAGAGGATGGCACGCTTGCCGGTGATGAGCAGCGCCGAAGCAGGCACGAGGAGCGGCTTGGCGGACTCGGCAGATTCGGCCGGGACGTAACCCAGGTCCTCGGTGCGTACGAGTGGCATGTCGCAGACGTCACACGTGCCCGGGCGATCCTTGATTACCTCCGGGTGCATATAGCACATCCACTTGCCTGCGAGGTCCGGGTCCATCACGCGTCCGTCGCCGGACACGCGGGCGTCAACATGCGCATGAACGAACATGTCCGGCTTCAACTCGCCCGAGGCGTTGGTAACGTTGACGCGAATCTTGACTGTGCGTGTGCGTGGGTCGACCATGGGATCGATTAAGGCGAGCGTGCCGGTGAACTCGCGCCCCGGCAGCGCCTCCGACTCGAACGACACTTTCTGCCCGTAGCGCACCCACGGCAGGTCGCTCTCATAGGCGTCGAGCTTGACCCATA
>CAZERK010000330.1:0-4627 GCA_964514515.1 uncultured Planctomycetaceae bacterium | reverse complement strand
GAATGCGTCGCAAGATCTCTCGCACGGTGATTAAGGCAGTCGAGTTACGGCCGAACTCCGTCACGCAGAGCCTGCGCTTCGGATGCAAGGCTGCTGCAGAGCGGCCCAAGGCCTCGGCTTGTTCACCGGACGGCTCATCCGGCCGCCGATTCCTTCAGCGGTGGTGCGGCGGGCACGGTATGTCCGGTTTTAACGCATTCCTAATGCTGCGATAACACGAGGCAAACAGTCCTGTGGTACGGTGCCGCATTCAAGAGAGCGCTGCCGCCAGACGGCGTCTCTTCGCAGATCGGCCTGGACCGTTGGAGCCGGATTCTGCTCCGGATGGGTGGCGCGCTCGCGAGGCTATGGAAGGGGAAACGCTCGACGCGGTCGTGCGACTTCGCCGTCCGAGGGAGGCCGGTGAGCGTCGGGTGCATCGAAGGGCGGCTAGACCGCAGGTTCGGAAAGATCAATCAGGAGGTAAGGGTGATGAGAAGCGCAATCGCAGTCGTGTTGGTGTTGTCGGTGGCGGGCGCGGCGAACGCGGGCATGTACATCACGGAGTACATGTACAAGGGCAATGGCGGAGAGTTCGTCGAGTTCACGAACCTCGGTCCAGCCCCGATTGATATGACGGGCTGGAGCTTCGATGACGACAGTCGACTTCCTGGGGTGCTGGACCTCAGTTCTTTCGGGATTGTTGATCCGGGCGAATCCGTGGTCATCTCTGAATACGCGGCGGGCGACTTCCGCAACGATTGGGGCCTCGGCGCCGGCGTCAAGATCATCGGCGAGTACACGAACAATCTGGGTCGCAATGACGAGATCAATCTCTACAACGCAAGCGACGCGTTGGTCGATCGGCTGACGTTTGGGGATCAGAACTTCTCTGGGTCGATTCGAACCGAGAACGTCAGCGGCAACCCGAAGACGCCGGCGGCGCTGGGTGCGAACGACATTTATCAATGGGAACTGTCCTCCGTCGGGGACGTTCAGGGGTCCTGGACTTCCACCAGCGGCGATCTCGGCAACCCGGGAACCTACTTCCCGGAACCTGCGAGCCTGGTCCTGCTCGCCATCGGAGCCTTGGGCTTGATCCGCCGGCGCGGCTGCTAGGCCACGCGGACGACGCGGCTTCCGACCAGCCAGCGGAGTCGTCGTCCCTAATCGAGTCGTTTCAGAGCCCGAGGCGGCGGCGCCTCGGGCTCTCAGTGATGGGCAAACCTGCTTCGGGGCGTCGAGGTGCGAGCATGTCGGGTGATAGGCGACGCGATGCAGCGGTCACGGGTGGCTTCACCTTGATTGAGCTCCTTGTCGTCATCAGCATCATCACGGTGTTGCTCGCCGTGTTGCTCCCGGCCCTCAGTTCCGCACGAGAGCACGGTCGCGAGGCCGTCTGTCGCGCGAACCTCAACCAACTCGGCCAGGGCGTGCAGCTCTACGCTAACGCCAATGGCGACTTCTTCTGCAGCGGTTCGTTTGATCCCGAGGTCAGCAATGGTCGGGACGGCCCCGTGGACCAGGTTGGATGGGTCGCGGATCAGGTCAACTCGAACAGCTCGTTCCCGGCCAAGCAGTTGTGCCCGTCGAATCCGGCGCGATACAACCAGAAGCTCGGCGTCGGCGCCGCCGGGAGCGACTCCTACACGCCTGAGGAGGCGGCGGACCTGGTTTATCGCGGCTACAACACGAACTACACGCAATCGTGGTACATGGGGCGGACGGAATGGAATCCCGCCTCGGGCGACTACAACCTCCGCCGCGTCTCGGCGACGTTCGGCTCGCTGGGTGCTAGCGGTCTGAAGAACGTCGACTCCAGCCGCGTCCCGCTCTTGGGCGACGGACGGACGGATGTCGACAATCCGGTATTGGGCGAGCGGTCCGTGAAGACGATGACCGACGGCCCGTTCGCGGGTCCGTATGGCACGCAGAACTACGCCGATTTCGGGCCGGCCCACGGGCGGGGCAGTTGGCTTCGTTTTAAGGACCATGACCGAATCCGCGCCAACGTCCTGTTTGCCGACGGACACGTCGGGTTCTTCCGGGATCACGACCGCGATGGCGAGTTTGCCTTGAATGACGACGAGGTGCCCGCCGTGCAGAAGGACCTGAATGCGGAGGTCTTCGACGGGGTGCTGACGCTCGGCCGCCGGTCTATGGACCTTATGGAAAGACGATGACGCGGGTACGCGGGCCTGAGCGGAACGGGGATCGGCGATTCGGAATCGCCGAAACCGGGGGTGATCTTCCTTCTGCGGCTGGCGGCTTCAAATGTCGTCGCCCGCTTCTGGCGGCGCGGCTTTGGAAAGGAACGGGAACGATGTCCAAAACCCTCACGTTCGTGTTGGCGTGCGTGTGCGTCGGGATCGCCTCAACGAGGGTGAACGCGACGGTATTCATCAGCGAGGTCTTCATCAATCCAGCGGGCAGCTACGATGACACCCGCGAGTTTGTTGAATTGATGGGTACGCCCGGCAAGAAGCTGGACGGCTACGCCATCGCCATGGCAAGCGGCGGAACGCGGAAGTACTACGAATTGGGCGCCATCGTTCCCGGCTCGCTGCCGGAATTCCCGGAAATCGACGAGTTGTTCAGCCTGGACGGATTGCAGCTCGGGCCGAACGGCATTCTTGTGCTGGGCATCGGCGCCAGCTCCTATTATCCGACCATGCTGCCCGATTCGGCCTTCCGGCGATGGAACAACGTCTGGAACGGCGGGCTTGACACGACCGGCAAGCTGCAGAACGACGGCAGCAATACGATCGTCCTGATTCGCAATCGGCCGGGCGCCACCGAGGCCGATCCTGAAAACCCTGCCGGCCTTCGGTGGGGCAAGGATATCAATCCCGACGAGCAACTCGTGACGCCCGTCGAGCACGATGTGTGTCACGGCGGATCGACCGAAGGCGAGCCGTGCTGGTCCGACGGCGATTGCATCAACGGCGATTGCCAACCGGGCTACGTCGATCAGTATGGCAACGGCAGTCTGGACAAGGGCGACCCCAACGGCTTCGGCCTTTCGGTCTGCGTCGGCGGCGAGAACGACGGCCTGCCGTGCGGCGGCAATTTCGATTGCCCCGACGGCGAATGCAGCAACTGCACGCTGGACCTCAAGGGGGCCTCGACGCCTGGCGACCAGTCGCCGGAGCTGGACGACGATCTCGAAGTCGTGGATGAGGTCAGCTACGAGGGGGACCGCGGCTGGGAATACGACATGGACGAGCGCCGCGTGGACGACGGCAGCGCCGTGCCGGGCCTGCAGGACCGCCGCGTTCACGCCTTGGGGGACCCGCAGGGGTTCAATCCGGATGTGCTGACGCGCGTCGACTATCGCACGAAGGGCGCGGGCTGGGCGCCGGCCGAGGGCGCGACGGGCGAGCTGCCCGGCGGCAACAATTGGCAGGACACGGCGACGGAGCAATGGATTCGGGGCGAGTCCCTCGTCGGTTCAGGCGGCCAGGGCGGCGATCCGCAGTTCTTCTACGACAACTCGGAGAACGACAATCCCGACGCGATTCAGCCTTACGCGACGAACGTCCCGCTCTGGCTGGATGACGGTCAAGGTGCGGACTATGACTTCACGGCGGCCAGCACCTATCAAATCATGGCCGGGCGCGTGAATCCGCTGGCCGTGCCGTTCATCCCCGGCGACGCCGATCGCGACGGCGACTGCGACGCGGAAGACATCGCGAAGGTCGCGGCCGTCTTCGGCGATGACGACTGGATTTTCAGCAACAGTTATGCTGCGTCGCCGCAGACGGATCTCGGCGATCCGGCCACGCAAATCCGGCCCTGGGACGTGGATGCGACCGGCGACAACGGCGTCGAGCCGAGCGACCTGCAATGGACGTTGAACTTCCAGGGCAACACGGACGGCCGCATCGTGGGTCGAACGTATGACAGCACGACGCCCTCGGCCACGGGCGTTCGGCTGAACCCGAACACGACCGTCCAATGCACCGTGACCTGCACGGCCAGCAACGCGTGCGGCGGGTCCCTGACGGAGGCGTCGGTCGGCGACTACATCGACGTGATCGTCAGCGCGCAGGTGACCGCCGGCGCCAATACGACGGCCGGGCAGGAAAACGGCGTCATGCAGTTCGTGCACGACGCGGTGCTGAGCAGCGGGGGCGTCTTGGCGTTGGCCGACGTCGCGCCCGTCGCGCCGTTTGCGGCGACGCGCGACGACCTGCTTGCTCCGGAGGGCGTCGCCGGAGACCTGGGCGTCCGTCGTCTGAACGGCCACACAACGTCCTTCTCGCAAGGCCTGACGCAGCCGAACCAACTCTACCGCGTGACGTTCGAGGCGGTCGGGCTGGGCTCGACGAACATCGTGATCGTCCCAGCCGCAGAGGCGAAGTTCGCCGCGGCCGCGCCGGGCGGGCTGAAGGTCGGGCACACGAACAACAACGGCACGCCGGCCTCCGTCACCTATCCGACGGCCCCGCTCACGATCACGGTCACGAGCCTCTCCAACAACAAGGGAGACGTGAACGGCGATTCCGTCATCGACGGGGCGGACGTTCCCTGGTTCGTTGACGTGCTGCTCGGAAACGACCTCGACCCGCAGCGGCGCCAGCGGTCCGACATGAACTGCGACCAAACGCCGGACGGCCGCGACATCCAGCTCTTCGTCGATCGCGTG
>CAZERK010000329.1:2825-4643 GCA_964514515.1 uncultured Planctomycetaceae bacterium | reverse complement strand
GCGCTGAGTCCCTGGGACTGTACAGCAAAGCCTACCAGCTCCTACTGCTGCCGAGCAGCCAACTCAACGTGCCCCTCACCGGCGTGGCCATCCCGACGCTCAGCCGCCTACAGGCGGAGCCCGATCGGTACCGTCTGTATTACCAGCGGGGCGTCCAGCTCCTCGTCACCGTCGGAATGCCGCTGGTCGTCTTCACGTTCGTCGCCGCCGACGAGATCGTCTCGGTCGTGCTCGGCCAACAATGGACCGGGGCCGCGGCGATCTTCCGCGCGCTGGCGCCGGCGGCGTTCGTCGACACGTTCGCCGTGGCCACGGCCTGGGTTTTCGTGTCGCTCGGGGACGTCCGCCGACAGTTTCGATGGATGCTGTTCAGCGCGGTCGTCATCCTGACCGCCTTCTGCATCGGCTTGAGATGGGGCGTCATCGGCGTGGCATCCGCGTTCAGCGTCTGCCAGTGCGCCCTCGTCTTCCCCGCCGTCGCCTATTGCTTCCGCCGAACGCCGCTTCGCGGGCGAGATTTGGCCGCCGTGCTCTGGCGTCCTGCCGTCTGCGCGGCCGTCGCAGGCCTCGCGTCGAGCGTGTTGCTCGGAACCGGTTCGATCTACCCGTCGGGGTCGTTGCAGCCGGCGGAAGCAATCCTGTCGCTGCTGACGACTGGGCTTCTGCCGTCCTCGCTTCCGGCAATCGGGTCGCTGCTCATCGTCGCCTTCGTCTACGGGCTGCTCTACGCAACGTGTTGGATGGTCGTGCCAGACGGGAGACGAATCCTGCGGGAGACCCTATCGCTGCTGAAGGACGTGCGTTCGAGGACGCTCGCGCCGCCGCCGGACCCGGATCGATGACGTGATAAGCGACGCTCCGGGGCTATCTCGTGGGAGAATTACGAGATGTCAGGGGGCGACGGACTCCAGTCCGGGCAGCGCTGCGGTTATTTCCCGCTTCGTTGGGCCTCCTCGAGCTTCTTGCACAACGCCCGGTAGTCGCGGTTGTACTCCTTGCGGGGATCGAGCCGGAGGATTTCCGCGACGGCGTCGTTGGCCGTGCTCCAGTCCTTCGCTTCGATCGCCGTCTCAGCCTTCGTGAACAGGTCCTTGATGCGATCCTCCACCGACTTCTCGGGACCGGCCGTCGTCTCGCCCATGTAGGTGCCGACGTAGCGGAACACAACGATGCTGCCGATGGTCGCACTCGCTAGAAGGATCGAGATGAAGATGTAGCGGAAGAGGAGATTGGACTTGATGATGCCGAAGCAGTCCGCGATCAGCGTGAAGCACGTGACCTTGGCCTTCTTCTCTCCGGCCAGCGGCCGCTTCTTGCCCTTCTCCTTGCCGGCGAGCTGGTCGTAGCTTTCGATGATCTTGGTGTGCTCGGCGCGATAGGCCGCTTCCTCCTCTTCAGTCCGCTGACGCTCCTCGCGAATCTTCTCGACGCGCAGGATGGCTTCCTGCTCGCGAGCTTTGCGATCCTCGGATGATGCGTCCTTGCCATCCTTACCATCCGTGCCCGCACCGCCGCCCGTCGGAATTCGAACCGGTTGCTGGCACCCCGGGCAACGAACCGTCTTGCCGGCGAGGGTTTCGTTGACCTTCAGCTTCTTGCCACACGAGCAGGCAACAACGATGGCCATGATCCGCACCGAGAAACCAGAGGTCGCCTGAGCGGTCGCTCCTCGGCAGGACCCGGATCAGGACCGCGCGCCTTTGTCATGGGGCACTCGATTCGCACAAAGCCGGCCTGAGCCCCTGCCGTCCGTCGTTCTGCCGGTTCGAAGGCTCGTCTCCTGCGGGCTTCCCCCCTTACCCAACGATTATTGGTGAT
>CAZERK010000329.1:0-2815 GCA_964514515.1 uncultured Planctomycetaceae bacterium | reverse complement strand
CGCGGCGGCGGGCGCCGCGCCACCCGAGCGGCCCGCCGCTTGACCAGGCCCCAAACGCGCATACCATCGGCGCCATGTCGATGAGGATGCCTGGGTTGCTCGAAGGGCCGTCGCAGGCGGCGTGGTCGGGGCGCGCCGACGCGGGATGGGGAGGAGCGCGTCGGGCCATGACGTTGATCGAGATGGCCATCGTTGTGATCCTGGTCAGCTTCGGCTTGTTCCTGCTCATGGGCTGGAGCGACGCATTGCGCGAGGATGCCAAGCGTGACCTGGCGATCCGGGTGCTGGCAGACCTCGATCACGCCTTGCTCAGGTACCATCGCGAGACGGGTTTCTACCCGACCTCGCGAGGACCGAGTTCGGCGATCCAAGCGACGTTGGACTTGCTCGATCACGATCGGACCCGGCCGATCCTGGAGACGATCCCGGCGTCCTTGTGGCGCGGGCCTGGCCGCCGCACGCTCGCCGATCCGTGGGGGACCCCGCTACGATACTATGGCCCGGACTCGGGTTCGCGGTACGTCGAGGCCAACAACGGGCAACCGGTCTTCGTCTCCGCCGGTCCCGACCGCGGCTTCGGCGCCAAGAACGCAGCCGAGCTTGGCGACAATCTACGACGCGATGACCCAGGACCCAGCGGGTTTCGTCTCTTTCATGTCGCCCGCGAGGTCCTGTCAGACAAGGAGCCGCACGATGGCCAAGAAGACGATCGATCAGATACCGGTGGAGAACAAGCGAGTCCTGATGCGCGTTGACTTCAACGTGCCGCTGGAAAAGGGCAGGATCACGGACGATCGGCGGGTCACGGCCGCCCTTGAATCGATCCGGTCCGTGGTCGACCGTAAGGGCAAGCTCATTCTGATGAGCCACCTGGGCCGGCCGGCCGGCAAAGGTCCTGAGCCTGATCTCAGTCTCAAGCCCGTGGCCGAACATCTGGGCGAGCTCCTGGGCAAGCCGGTCGCGTTCGTGGAGGACTGCGCAGGCCCCAAGGCGGATGCCGCGGTCGCCGCGTTGACGGCAGGCAACGTGCTGCTGCTGGAGAACCTGCGCTTCCACAAGGAAGAGGACCTGATCGACAAGGCCAAGAAGAATCCCGACAAGAAGCCGACGCCCGAACAGAAGTCGGCGATCGACGCCTTCGCCACGGCCCTCGCGAAACACGCCGACCTCTACTGCAACAACGCCTTCGGCACGTGCCATCGCAAGCACGTCAGCATGTACGACGTGCCCAATAAGCTCGGCCCCGGCAAGCGCGTCTGCGGGCATCTGGTTCAGAAGGAGCTGCGGTTCCTGGGCGACGCGATGGCCAACCCGAAGCGGCCGTTCGTCGCCATCCTCGGCGGCGCAAAGGTCAGCGACAAGATCGGCGTGATCGAGAGCCTGCTACCCAAGGTCGATTCCATCTTGATCGGCGGCGCGATGGCCTACACGTTCCTGGCCGCCCAGGGCGTCGCCGTCGGCAAGAGCAAGTACGAAGCCGACAAGCAGGACTTGGCTCGGGCGCTGCTCGACAAGGCGGCCGGCAAGCTGCACCTGCCGACGGACAGCGTCTGCGCCGCGGCCTTGGAAGCCAACGCCCAGACCTCCGTCGCCACGGGACCCATCAAGGGCGACCTGCTCGGCCTGGATATCGGCCCGGCGACCATCGAGGCCTACGGCCGCGTCATCACCGGCGCGAAGACGATCGTCTGGAACGGTCCGATGGGCGTCTTTGAAACGCCGCCGTTCGACAAGGGCACGCTCGCCATCGCCAAGGCCGTCGCGCAGGCGACTGGCCAGGGCGCGATCTCCGTGATCGGCGGCGGCGATTCGGCGGCGGCCGTCGAACAGGCGGACCTGGCGAACCGCATGACGCACATCTCGACCGGCGGCGGCGCCAGCCTGGAGTTCCTCGAAGGCAAGCCGTTCGCTACAATAGATCTCCTCGACGAAGCGTGATTCGTCCGACCGCATCGGGAAGAGGCAGGCGACTCGACGAGGACAGATGGCGAAGTTGATTCTCGTTTCCGCGGCACAGACGGACTGGACAGCCCAGGGACGGCTCTCCGGAGACGTGGATGTGCCGCTCAACGAGGTCGGGCATCAACAGGCCCTCGTCGATGCGCAGGCCGTCGCCGGGCTGCATCCGGGCTCGGTCTTCTGCGGGCCGGAGCAGGCCACGCAACAGACCGCGACGATCCTCGCGGGCGAGCTCAAGCTCAAGGTTAGGGCCCTCAAGGAACTCCGCGAGATGGACCTGGGGCATTGGGAAGGCCTAACCATCGACGACTTCCGCGAGCGCTTCGCCAAGGTCTATCGACAATGGCGGCTCGAACCCATGTCCGTCGAGCCGCCCAAGGGGGAAGCCGTGTCGGACGTCGCCGCCCGTCTGACGCAAGGCGTTCGCAAGTCCCTCAAGAAGCAGGACAACGGGCCGGTCGCTTTCGTACTGGGCCAGTTCGCCTGCGCCATCGCCCGGTGCGAACTCGAGGACGGCGACTACGAGAAGTTCTGGGATTACGTGGACGGCGACCAGCGCTGGCACACGATTGATTTGAAGCCGAACGGCGAGACGAAGCCGGTCAATCCTGACGGAGCCGACCAAACCTGACGAGCCGGTCAAGCCTGTCGAACCTGTCAAACCCGACGATGCCGACCAAGCCTGACGAAGCCAACCGAGCCTGACGAGCCGGTCAAGCCTGTCGACGGCGGCAAGCCTCCTTGAATGGCCGCCGCACCGAGTCGCGCTAAACCACCGCGCGCAATTCTGCGCCGCAGACAGTAGCGGCCGAGCTCCCGCTCGGCCGTTGCGGAGCACCGCAGCCGGCGCATTCTA
>CAZERK010000328.1:0-4683 GCA_964514515.1 uncultured Planctomycetaceae bacterium | reverse complement strand
GCCGCGTCCGCATGACGAGGCCCCGCTGCAAGAGGAACGGCTCCACCATGTCCTCGAGCGTGTCGCGCGATTGACCCATCGTCGCCGCCAGGGCTTCGATGCCGGCCGGCCCGCCGCGATAGGTCTCGATCATGGCCATCAGAAAGGCCCGATCCAGCCGGTCCAGCCCGGCGCCGTCAATTTCCTCGATCGACAAAGCCTTCTCGACGACGGCGAGCGTCAACCGGCCATCCGCGCGAACCTGGGCGTAGTCGCGCACACGGCGGAGCAGGCGGTTGGCCACGCGCGGCGTGCCGCGGGACCGCTGGGCGATCGTCTGCAGGGCCTCCTTCTCCGCGTTGATCTTCAACTTCTCAGCCGAGCGGCGGAGGATTTCCAGCAGATCGTCCGCATCGTAGAAATCGAGGTGATAGTGCAGGCCGAAGCGGTCGCGAAGAGCGGCGCTGAGCATGCCGGCGCGCGTCGTCGCCCCGATCAGCGTGAAGCGGTTCAGGCGGAAGTTGACCGTTCGGCCGCCGACGCCGCCCTCGATCGTGTAGTCGACGCGGAAGTCTTCCATCGCCGGATAGAGAAACTCCTCGACGACCTTGTTGAGACGGTGCACCTCGTCGATGAACAGAATGTCGCCCGTCTCCAGGTTGGTCAGGACGCTCATCAGGTCGGCTTGCTTGACGATGGCGGGGCCGCTGGTGATGCGGATGCGGTCGGCGACGTCCATTTCCTCGGCGATGACGTGGGCGAACGTCGTCTTGCCAAGCCCCGGCGGACCGTCCAGCAGCACGTGTTCGAGCGGTTCGCGTCGTTTCCTGGCGGCGTCCAGGGCGATGCGCAACTGCTCGATGACGGCCCGCTGGCCGATGCACTCCGAGAGCCGACGCGGGCGCAGGGCCCAGTTGGTCTGCTCGTCGCGTTGGCCGTCCGTTTCGCCGCTGATGATGCGCTGCCGCGTCATGTCGCGTCCGTTCCTCGCCTCAGGCTTCGGCGCCGCTCTTGATCCGGTACGCCGCCTTGACCCAGGCCTCGGCGCTGTCCAGGTCATCATGCAACTGGGCCGCCCGGGCGATCCATCGCTCCGCGTCGGGTCGGCCGTCGCCCCAGGCCACCAGAATCTCGATCGCCGCAAGCTGCTCATCCGTCAGTTGACGCTTGGCTGCCGTCGGCACGGCGTCGGCTGCGAAAGCGTGCGCCGCGACCTTGCCTCGCAGTTCCGCCACGATTTGCTCCGTCATGCGCCGGCCGATTCCCGGCAGCCGCGACAACGACGCGACGTCGCCGCCTTCGATGAAGGCCGCGATGCGAGCTGCCGGCTGGGCCAGCGCCTTGAGGCCCTTGCGAACGCCCAAGCCCTTGACGGTGATGAACTGCTGGAAGAAAGCGCGATCTTCCGGGTGCAGGAAGCCGATCATCCGCGGCGTGAGGTTGCCGCCGGCCGAGCTGCCTTCCAGGTACTCCATCGTGTGCAGCGTGACCGTCTGCCCCAGACACGCGGCCAACTCGCCCAGGGCATAGTTGGGCACCAGGACTTCGTAAGCCAGACCGTCGCGGTCGATCACGACGGCCGTTTCCTTGACCTCGCTCAACTGCCCGCTCATCCGTACGATCATGGCGGGATGCGCTCCTGCTGCGATCGGTTCCGGCGGCGAAGGCGCCCTGCCGTCGACGATCGACTCGATGCGAGCCGGGCATCGCCGCCGCCTTCGACCCGTCGTGCGCCGCGTCGGCGCTCGGTTAGATCCGTCGCGTCCGCCGCTCGCGTTGACGCCGCCACGCGGCGCTGCAAGCGATGGCCAACGCGTCGGCGACGTCCGACGGTTCCGGCAATTCCGTAAGCCCCAGCGTCGCGGCCACGGCCCGCTGCACCTGAATCTTGCTGGCGTGCCCGTTGCCGGTCAGGCTCTTCTTGATCGTCGTCGCCGACAGGCCCTCGAGGGCGATCCCGCGCTCGGCAGCGGCCAGCAACACGACGCCGCGGGCGTGCCCCATCAGGATGGCGGTGCGCGGGTGCCGGTAATGCGCGAACAACTCCTCGACGACGATCAGGTCCACGCGATGGTCAGACAAGACCTCCTGCAGGCCGGCGGCCAATTCGCCCAATCGCTCGGCCAGCGGCCGCGCCCGCGTCGTCTTGATGAGGCCGGCTTCCAGGATGCGGCCCCGCGCGGCATCCACGACGGCATAGCCGGTCCGATCCAGACCGGGATCGATTCCCGCGATACGGAGCCCCGGCCGTTCAGCATCGCAGCCGCGTGCCGCCGCGTCGCGCGCGCGCCGCACGCTCGACGCGACCGGTGCAGCGGATGCGCCCGGCGCATCGCTCGGTCTCGGCGCCTTGGTCTTCGCCCGGCGCCCGCTGCGAGATGCTACTGAAGGCGCCATCGCGTTCCGTCCGCGCCGTCCTCCAGGACGATCCCGATTTCGGCGAGCCGGTCGCGGACGTGATCGCCGATCTCGTACTGCTTGGCCTTCCGAGCCATCGTTCGCACTTCAATCAGCAGGTCCACGATCTTGTTGAAACGCTCGCCGCCGGCCTCGGCCTTGACCGCAGGCCGTTCATCAAACAGCCCGAGGACGCGGCCAATCGCGACAAACGTGCCACCGGCGGCCTGAACGAACATGCGCTGCGCCTCGTTCGACCGAGTCTCCAGCCGGCTCTCGTCGATGAAGCGGTTGATTGAACCCACCATATCGAAGAGCGCGCCGATGGCGCCGGCCGTATTGAAGTCGTCATCCATAGCCTCCAGGAAGCGCACCCGATGCGTCATCACGTCGCCCATGAACTTCTTGGCTTCCGGACCGGCGTCCAGATCTCGAACTTGCTCGATCTGCATGTTGACGTTGTACGGGTCCGTGTGCGTAATTCGCTGCAGTCGCTCCAACAACCGGTAGAACGAGTTGAGGCCCGTCCGGGCGGCTTGCAGCGTCTCGTCGGAGAAGTCGATCGGCGAGCGATAATGCGACTGGATGATGAGAAACCTCAGCAACTCCGGCGGATGCTTCTCCAGCAGGTTCGACAACTGGAGGGACGCCATGATCTTCTGAAACTCAGGATCGGACTTGGAAATCTTCTTCGTGTTGAACCGCGTCAGCCCGTTGTGCAGCCAGAACTTGACGAACGGCTTGCCGGTGGCGCCTTCGGACTGGGCGATCTCGTTCTCGTGGTGCGGGAACTTCAGATCCATGCCGCCGCCGTGCATGTCGAACGTCTCGCCCAGGTACTTCATCGCCATCGCCGAGCACTCGATGTGCCAGCCGGGACGGCCCTTGCCCCACGGCGAGTCGTACTTCACCTCGTCCGGCTCGTCGTCCTTGGACGCCTTCCAGAGCGTGAAGTCGCCTGCGTTGCGCTTGCCGGAATGGTCGAGCCCCTCGCGCACGCCGGCGAACTGCTCTTCCGCCTTGCGGTGCGTCAGCTTGCCGTAATCGTCGTCCCGACTGACGTCGAAATACACGTCGCCGTCGGCGGCATAAGCGAATCCGCGATCGATCAGCTTCTGAATGTGCTCGATGATCTCTCGAATGTGCTCGCTGGCGCGCGGCAGGTAATCGATCGACTTGACGCCCAGCGTGCCGAGCGCCTCGATGTACTTCTGCTCCAGTTCGCGCGCGAGCTGCGGGACGGTCGTGCCCTGTTCCTGGGCCTCCGCGATCAGCTTGTCCTCGACGTCGGTGATGTTCACCACCCATTTCACCTGAAAGCCTTTGAAACTCAGGTAGCGCTTGATGACGTCGAAGATGACCGGCCCTACGGCATGGCCGATATGGGCGGGCTTGTACACCGTCGGTCCGCAGAGGTAGATGCCGACCTTGCCCGGCTCGACGGGTTCGAACAGTTCCTTCTGGCCTGACAGCGTGTTGTAGACTCGTAGCGTCATTCTGCCTCCCCATCTGACCTGAGGCCCAAAATCACAGTGCGCCCTCTCGCGCCACCGAATCGCAGCGGCATGGCAAGAGGGGGCTGGCTCCGAGCCGAAGGCGGCTGGAATTGCCGAAACCGTCGTCCCGCGAGGCGCCTGTCTCCGTTTGCCACGCAATCGGCTGGCCGCGAATCGAGCGCCCGCACGCGCTCGCGTCGGCCACCATCATGCGCTCGTGCGGCATCCGCATCAAGGACCCTTCCGTCCAGGAAACACCCCGCGCGGAGGACGCCGCGAGAATCGATTTGCCCGAAGCGGGGCGCCTGCGACCGCGCGTTGTTTGAGCGGGCTGCGCCGCGCGGATAGAATCGCGGTTCGCAATATCGCGCCTCCGTCAGCGCCGAGCGGGTCTCCCGAATACTCGACGGATGCCCGAGGATTGCGAACTCGAACGGTGCCTGTGTCGATGGTCTTTCAAGATGCAAGGAGTCGCCTCGTGCCATACCGTTTGCGCTGTCCGGGTTTGACAACGGCTTTCATCGTCCTGCTCCCCCTGAGTTGCGCGCCGTTCGTGGGTTGCCATCGCGAGGCCGCCCGGCCGGAGCGGTCTGCCAATCTGCTGCTGATCACGGTCGACGCGACGCGGCCCGATCGTCTGGGTTGCTATGGCGACAAGGATGCCCGCACGCCTGCCATTGACCGACTGGCCAAGACCGGCGTGGTGTTTGAGCAGGCGTTCGCCAACGTGCCCATCTGCCTGCCCTCGTACGCAACAATGATGACCGGCTTGTTGCCGCCCGAGCATGGCGTGCGGATCAACGGTTGGAAT
>CAZERK010000327.1:0-4698 GCA_964514515.1 uncultured Planctomycetaceae bacterium | reverse complement strand
CGGACCAGACTGGGCCGGCGGCTTGATCGTCGGATGCTCCAGTGCACTCGCGGTGCGCACTTTCCGGTTCCCTGGTCACATACATGGTTGTTCATGATCCGTTCCTGCGGCCCGGCAAGCGGGCGCTAGATGCTGAAGGTGTGCCCAACCAAGATCATCAACCCAGATGGGACGCGCTGCCGCCTTGTAGGCGCGAACCTCCATTTCCGCCTGCTGCCAATCAAGCACGGCTTTGCCCGGCGAGCCTTGGCGACTAGGCAAATTTCGTGGGCGTGCCTTCGAATTTCGGCCTCGGCGGGCTCGCCGTCGGCCAGTTCGTCCGCGGTGGTGGCCTCCAACTCACGAAACACCTCGTGTCCACTGGTTTTTCGAATTCGATTCTCATGTTGCAGTGTCATGCTGAAACTCCTTTCGCATACTCAAGCGACCGTTGATGGAGCGTGTTTGATCCGTGCAGGCGCCACTCCAGCATCGTTCGGAGCTTGCCGAGCGCCTGATTCTGAATCCGTCGCACTCCGTCCTTGCTGCCACCCAGGACGGTCCCAACTGCATTGAGCGTGCGAGGTCGCGCCGGTTCGGACTCACCGAAGACGTTCAGTGAAAAGCGCGCGTCCAAGACGCATCGTTCGACCGCGCTGAGGTCAGCGGTGTTCTCAAACAGGACCCTGCGGAGTTCCTCAAGGCTTTCGATCTCGGGGTGTTCTCTTCCTGGATCCATGCAGTGGTCGAGGCGAATGGCCCGATCGAGGCTGGTTCCGTAATGGGCGCAGTATCGCGCCCGTTTTCTGATTGCTTGTGAGAAGCTCGCCAGAATGGCCCGGCGCGCGTAAGTGCTGAACTTGTAGCCGCGCGAGCAGTCGAACTTATCGACGCTGCGCAGCAGCGCCAAGTTTCCTTCACTGATGAGTTCGGCCAACTCGACGCTACAATCTCGTGCTCGCGACGCCAGCGCCAGCACCAGTGGTGTATTGGCGTCAACGATTGCGGCACGCGTGTCCTCGGCGATCTTGTTCCAGTGCAGCAGCGCCCGTGTCGCGAGATTCCCGAGGCGTCGGCCGCGATGCCGGCGTAACAGGCAAAACGTGCGATAGCGAGCATAATTGAACTGGATGAACAGCCGGCGCTCCTGTTCAGCGCTCAGAGACCCCGTCCGGCTCGGACGCTTCGCCGCGAGTGCCGCGGGTACGGTCGGAGAGCCTTCAGGCCGTTCGGCCGCTGCACGCTGGTCCAACAAGTCGCGCAAGCGGCCGAAGTCAGGATGCCGAACGTACTCGTAAGGTCCGGACAGCAGTTGCTGGAGGAGTTTGCGTTCAGCGATCGACAGGCCGGCCAGGACGCTTTCGTCGGGGCCCTCTACCGCCAGTTGAAGCCTGCGCAGGTTGCCGGCATGACCGGCTTCTATCTCGGATTGATTACGGAGTGCTACCATATTCATCTCCTCAAGCTGGAAGGTGACAAGCCGTGGGCTGTCCTTCGCCGTGATTCGCAGCATCGAAATCACCTCGGTTGATGACTCTGACGCGGATCGCCGGTCCCGGCGCTCCGGGATTCGTCTTTGGCCGATGATCTCGTGGCCGTTCGGTTCCGCCGTCTACACTCCTCAAATGCAACGGCCGTTCCAGCGATGAAATCTCCAGCCGTTTGCCTCCTAAGAAGCGTAGAAGGAAGGACTTAAGGGTTGCAGCGTTGCAGAGCACCGCGTGCCGTGTTAGCAGCCGAGCGCCAACGGCTTGGCGCTTGCGCCGGCAGGCCGGCGCGCGATTCAGGCCGGGAGATGCCGAGCTTCTTCATCTTCCAATGTAGCGTCGAACGCTTCATTCCGAGGCGGGCGGCAGCGCCATCGGGGCCGCCGAGAACCCAATTGGTGTCACGCAGCACGCGCAGGATGTGCTTCCGCTCGGCATCGGTCAGCGTGACTGAAGCAGCGGCGGCTGGGGCCGTGGCCGACGCAGCCGTCGGTTGCCCTTGACTCGCGAGGGGACGCGAAGCGTCCGGGGCGGAGGCCCGCGGCTCTGCCGCCTCGCGTGTCAAGGGTTGCAGGTCGGCCAGGGCGACCTGCAGCGTCGCTCCCGGGGAGAGGATCACCGCGCGCTCGATCACGTTTTGCAGCTCGCGCACGTTGCCTGGCCAGGGGTAGCGAACCAGGGCATCCATGACCGAGGACGGGATGGTCTCAATCCGCCGGCCCATGCGACGGGCGAAGTCCTGCGTGAAATGCCGAACCAGGCGAGGGATGTCGTCCTGGCGTTCACGCAACGGCGGCAGCGTGATCGGGAAGACGCTTAACCGGTAGTACAGGTCGCTGCGGAAGCGGCCTTCGGCCATCATCTCCGCGAGATCGCGGTTGGTGGCGGCCACGAGGCGCACATTCACTCGAATCGTTTTCGTGCTGCCGAGACGCTCGAACTCATGCTCCTGCAATACGCGCAGCAGCTTGGGCTGGAGCTCCAACGGAATATCGCCCACCTCATCAAGGAACAGCGTCCCCTGATGCGCCACCTCAAAGCGCCCGACTCTCTGGCTGATCGCGCCGGTGAAGGCGCCTTTCTCGTGGCCGAACAATTCGCTTTCGAGCAGCCCCGTGGGAATCGCCGCACAATTCAACTTGACCAGCGTGCGGTCCTTGCGCGGGCTCAAGTCGTGCAGGGCCCGGGCGATCAGGTCCTTGCCGGTGCCGGTTTCACCGCGGACGAGGACCGTGGATTCCGTGGGCGCGACCGTCTCGACCTGCTTGAGAATCGCGCGCAGCGCCGCGTTCTCACCAACGATGTCGCCGAAATGATGCTCGGTGCGAACCTCCTCCTCCAGATACGCTTTCTCCTTGGCGAGCTTGTCCCTCAGCGCCTCGATCTCCTGGAAGGCCTGGGCGTTCTCGACCGCGACCGCGACCTGGTTTGCTACGAGTTGCAGGAACGGAATCTCTGAGTTGTCGTACGCCGCCGGCTGCTTAGAGGTGAACACCAGCGCGCCCAGCCGCCGCCGGGCCGTGGTCAGCGGCAGCCAGCAGTAGCTCTGGACGCCGTAACGCTCCACACGCTCCAGCAACTGCGGCCAGCGCCGGAGCTCCTCCACGTTCGACGTGATGAGCGGCTGCTGGGTCTGCCAGACCAACCCTGCGGGGTCGTCCTCCGGACGTAAGTCGATCTCGAATCCAGGTTCGACCAGTTCGCCGGTCTCCAGGACACGCAGGCGCAGCGTGTCGGTCGCCGCCTCGTGTAGTACCAAGGACAGGAAATCAAAGTGCGCGACCGCAGCGAGCAGGCCGGCCAACTCGTGGAACAGGGCGGGCAAGTCCCGGCACGAGGCGATCGCTTCCGAAACGGCGAGCAATGCCCGGTACCGATCCGCAGTGGCTATCGCCTGTCCGTCCGAGCCAGCGATTGACATAACTCACTCCTACGCGAGGACAGGATTATACCGACTGATCCGGCGAATGCTCGCCTCACGACGAGCACCGCCTGGTGTGCCGTCACTGTGGAATCTTCGGGTTTGTCGGGGCATACGGCCGATTCTTCATGGTCAAAACGACAGAATCCGGATCATGGAGGATCACGATGAACAGGCCCAGCAAGCGACATGGAGTTCGGCTGGAGAAGTCGGAACGGGTTGTCGCACGGTCAGGGCTGGGTGATGAACCACGCGAAAAGACGATGAACACCCGGGAGCATTGCTCTCCGGCTGTTCCGTTTACGCTGGTCCGGTTATCCTGTCGGCGCCACGGCCAGAATCGCCCATCAAGAAAGCGAGATTACGGAGTTTAGTGAAGGCTGGACCGACAGCGCTCTTGAAGCCCTCGCCGCGTTTGCGAACCACAAGGGCGGCACGGTGTACGTCGGCATCGCCGATGACGGTCACACTACCCGTAGTCGAGGTGAGCAGAGCCGGCCCCTCGACCCGAGAAGACTGACCCGGCTTCTCGGATGAACGTCGTTCTGATGCCCGGCTGGTCGCTCTGGATGTCGGGCGAGTCGGGTTCTGCTCCTGCGTGTTTGGCCTTCACGTGTTCTTAAGGTTAGCTTCGATACCTTGTCGTCGGTGAGCGACCGTGTAGTGAAGACGGTTGAGGCATTCGATGCGACTGCTGGTGATTGAAGACGAGCCCGACCTGTTGGAAGCGCTGGTTCAGGTGCTGCGAGAGGGCGGGTACGCCGTGGACGAAGCGTCCGACGGCCGGGACGGCCTCTTCAAAGCGGCTGGGACAGAATACGACGCTATTGTGCTGGACCTGATGTTGCCAGGCATGAGCGGATGGGACCTGCTGCGCGAGCTCCGGAAGAGCAAAGCGACGCCCGTGCTGATCCTGACTGCGCGCGACACACTGCCCGATCGGGTGCGGGGCCTGGACGCCGGGGCCGATGACTACCTAACGAAGCCCTTCGAGCTACCCGAACTGCTGGCGCGCCTCCGGGCGCTCATTCGCCGGGGCGCCGGTCAAGCGACTGTGAAGATCGAGATTGGCGACGTGAGCGTGGACATAGCCGAGCGAACGGTTCGGCAGGCGGGGCAGGTCGTGCCCCTCACGCCAACCGAGTATTCGCTGGTCGAACTTCTAGCCCTGCACAAGGGCAAGCTCGTTACGCGAACGATGATCTACGAGCATCTATTCGACGAAGATAGCGACACCCTGTCCAACCTCGTCGATGTCCACGTGGCCAATGTGCGGAAGAAGCTCGGCAAGGAGTTTATCATCACGCGCCG